>NZ_DALZQO010000002.1:143269-182298 GCF_032017025.1 Hydrogenoanaerobacterium sp. | reverse complement strand
CATTGCCCCCTCCGATGCACAAACAGACGGTGAGACCCTGTCAGTTCCCAATCTTGGCGACGTCTTGGTAGAGCCCTTTGCCTACACCAGCAGTGCGGATGACAATAACCTACAGGTAAACTCTTTGGACAGCCTCAATGCTACCGTCCGGCGCCTAAAGCTGCAGAATTTGGGCGAGGATTACACCATTGAAGCGGATATGAAGCTGGCGGATAGCAGCAAGTCAGCGGGCATTTTTGCTCATTACGGCGCTTCCAACGATTTCCCCCTTTTCTTTTTAAAGGTTGGCTCCAAGCCACTGCTGAAACACATCGGGGCCTCCGGCGTAGAGACCGATTTCTCAGGAGTGTGCAAGCAGCCTGATATCAAAGTAGAGCAGGATGTTTGGTACAACCTCAAGATGAAAGTATCGGGGAGAAACATTGAATGCTACTTCGACGATGCTTTAATTTATCAGGTGGAGGATAAGACTGCGTCCACAGCTCAGCTTTCGGGCAGCTGTGGTATCCGCGTTGATAAGAGCGGCAAAGCTGTCTATGACAACATCAAGGTGACCGCCGCAGACGGAACCATCCTGTATCAGGAGGATTTCAGCGCTCCCTCACCCGATCTTTCCAAGTGGGAGCGCATGCTGGGTGCCGATAACCTACCTGTCAACGACGCGGCAAACAACACTTATCTTACCGTAAAACCGTCTTCGTTGAGCCAGACTTCGGTCAAGCTGTTGACAAATGGCTCGATTCCGAATAACAACTACACCATGGAGGCCCGTGTACGTTTTGAAAACAAAACGGTCGGTCAAAGCAGCAGCGGTATTTTTGCCCATTACAAGGCATTCAACGCGTTTCACCTGTTCTTTTTGAAAGAGAAAAGCGCCTCTTTAAAGCGTCTCTCCGATACCGGAAATTCCGTTACCTTGGGGGAGCAGGCTCTGGAAGCCCTTGCCCCAAACAAGTGGTACCGCATGAAGCTAACGGTGAAGGACAATAAAGTGCAGTGTTACCTAAACGACGTACTGATTTTTGATGCAGCCGATTCCAACGCAACCGAAGAAATGCTGTCGGGCGGCTGCGGTCTGCGTACCTACAAAGACTATACCTGCTATGATGACATTAAGGTATACAACTCGAATGACCCGGACGAAATTTACTATGAAAACGATTTTGATGGTAAAACAATAACTAACGTTGCCGAGGATTTCGAAGAAAAATCGGACATAGATAAATCTACCGGAGCCGACATCAGCACAATGGAACTTAAAAACGAACTGCGGGCTGAGAACCCCGACGGTGACTTGGGTCTGACCAACTCGGATAAGTACCTGTATTTAAACGCTACCATGGGCGACACCACCGCACATGTGAAGAATGGCTTGGAGTGGGCCGACTACACTGCAGCTGCGGACATCAGCTTTACCAACGACGATGAAACCACTTCAGTGGCATTGCTGGCACGTTACACCAATAGCGACAACCATTACCGCTTCGCGCTCACCTCTAAGGGTGGCCAAAAGGCTGTTCTCTCAAAAGTAGTCAACGGTATTGCCACCGAATTAAACGCTGTTGATTTTGTTTATGAATACAAAAAATTCTACCGCCTTGAAATTAAATTGGAGGGCGATAACATTACCTGCCTTGCAGACGGCAGCAAGCTAATCGAGACGACCGACGCCTCGATTTCCAAAGGAACCGCAGGCATTACCGCTTCTACCACAACAGCAAAAGCCGATAACGTGCGCGTTGCCGGCTCAGACGGTTCTGCCCTGTTTGAGGATGATTTCAACGGTGATTTAACGGGATGGAATACCGTAGGAGATATTATCATCTCCTACGACGGAGACCCTGCACAAGCCCCCGAAGAAGTAAAACCCAATTTAGGTGACCTATACACCATCGATGCGAGGGTGGAGGGCAATATAAGCCCCATGTATGGCCTGGGCGACCATGGTGCAGTAAGCAATACCGGCAGCAGTGTGCGTGAAACCAGCAATGTGTTTGGCGTAAACCGAACAAATGCGGGTGATTTTACCAACCGCGACGGCGGCCCGGTGCGCTTTATCTCAAACTTTGCTATTTCTCCTCAACGCGGATTTGCTCAGGTATTGTTTGAAGAGGCCGATAAGCGTGTTGTCATAAACGAAGAGCATACCCTGCTCGGCATGCTGGAAACTGAGAAAATTACAACGTTGTACTATTTCTTTGGCGATATGAAGCAGATTTATAAGGATTACCGCAACGTGCGCAATCAACATGGGTATATCGATACCAAACCGCATTATGAAATGTTTGGGCTCGGCTGGGAGGCATTTGGCGCTTTGGGCTGGAATGCTTACCAGAGCTCGGTTATGGAAACCGTGCAGGATTATATCGACGAAGGTTACGACATCACTTGGGCAGTCATCGGCTCCGGCTTTTGGAAAGGCGACCGCAGCGGGCTGGAGGGCACCACCACCAGCTTTGGAATCTGGGATGATGAGAAGGATCCCAACGGCCGCAAGGACGGCCTGCCCAACCCCCGTTTTCCCAACCCGGACGGCATCAAAACCTTTTTCAACGACCTTGGCGTGAAACTGTTGCTGGGGCTTCGCGTACACCTTAAGCTGCCCGAAGAGCTTGACGGCAAGCAAGCTCCCTCCGTAGACGGAACCTTTGTGGATGAACTGATCGACAAGGGTTATTACCTCAAAAACCGCGACGGCAGTATGATGAAAATTGCCGCAAAATACCCCACGGGGAATATCAGCCGCGGTATGACCGCCTATGTGGATGGTGCCAACCCCGAAGCGGCGGAATGGTACCGTCAGCAAGCTGCGCTTTGGGGCGTGGACGGCTATAAAGAAGATACCATGGTGCTCAACGGACAGCGCACTTACCACGACGGCAACTTTAATCGCCTTCTTTCACATATTATTGAGACAGACGATAACGTTATGATCATGCGCAACGGCGCTTATTCCCTGTCGGGTGATATCCTTCGCATCAACGACGCCAATTTTGGCACCAGCAACAACGGCTTTAACAGCTCGCCCGACCGTATGCCCATCAACCTGCTGGCTTATGCCGCCAGCGGCGTTTCCAATGTTTACCCCGATATCGTGGGCGGTACAGGCGGCAACATCAATGACCCAACCTTCCAAAAGTATTTGGTGCGAAACGCTCAGTTTGCGGCGCTGAACCCCAGCCTTTCTCTGGGTATCAACGCGCTGAAGATGAACAATGAGGACTATAAAAACGCAGCCTTTAACGCCATCAACTGGCACAGCACCTATGCACCCTACATCTACGACGCAGCGCTAAAAAGCTGGGAAACAGGCTACCCTTACTCCTTCACCCCGCTTTACATCGCATACCCTGATGATGCATACACCCACACCATGATCAACACCACCGAGCGCGAATATGAGTGGCTGCTAGGCGAAAGCCTTTTGGCCGCACCATTGTTCGGTACTGATTTTAATAAGACCGATACTCGTGATGTGTACCTGCCTGAGGGTACCTGGATTGAGTATTCCACCGGCAAAACTTATGTTGTGGAAGAAAGCGGCCTGCTTTTAAAAGACAGATACCACCCTATTGATGAAATCCCTGCCTTCGTAGGAGGCAAGGGCGTTCTGGTAGGTGAAGATATGGCGGATAAAGGCCATTACTTCGTGGAGGTCTTCCCAATTGCAAACAACGGTTCTGTTTACGAATACACCCATATCGACAGCACCTCCAAATCCATCATTACCAACAGCAATATCGGTTGGTCACCCGCCAGCTTAAAGGTAACAGACACTACCACCGGGCAAACCGTGCCTTTTACCTACAATGGGGTTAACCGTTCCATTAAGTTCGATTACATTGCCGGGCACAATTATGAACTGACCGGCGGCGAGGGCAGCGGCGCTGTTGTTTCCGCTACTCTTACCCTGAACCAAGGGGCGAGCAGCACGCTTGCGGCAAATGGTACCTCCGCAGTGTCTGTCACACAAGCACTTTGTGACAACGAGCAACCTGCCGACTTAAAAAAAGCCACCATCGCTTACACCTCAAGCGACGCTGGCGTAGTATCAGTAAACAAGTACGGCAATGTTATTGCGGTTGCCCCTGGCAAGGCGCAAATTACTGCCAGCGTAACCTTAAATGACAATTTGGGATCCCCCCATACCGTAACTTCCAACGCGGTTACTTTTGAAGTATTGCCCACAACGGTCGCCATTACAGCGCCCATCTCTATTGACATTTCGGATGACTTTGAGAGTGGAAATCTGGATGCCTGGGACAACCTCGCGCCGGAGGGCAGCTACAATTTTGAAGAAACAGCCGACGGCAACCACCTTCTCGCATACGACGGCAACGCCGCGCGCGGTTCACTGATGCAAGGCGACCTAAGCTGGCAGGATTACACCATACAAACCGATATACTTCTGCCAGCCCCTGTAAGCGGAAAAACCGTTGGTTTTAACCTGCGGTACAACGAGTACAATTCCTGCTACCTTGTAGGATATACCCATGGGAAAGGGCTACGTATTCTGAAACGCGCGGAAGGCGGCGTGGAAGCTGACATCAGTGAAAGCTTCACTATGGAACCGGGGCAAACCTATCGTCTTAAAGCTATAGCAAAAGGCAATACCATTACCCTATTCGTAGACGGTGTGCAAAAACTAACCTATACAGACGAAGGCATAAAAACCCTCGCTTGGACGAACGGCTCCGCCGGGCTTTACGCCAGCGGAATGCAGGCCAAGTTTGATAACGTGTACATTCATTCCACTATAGATACCTTGCCTGTCACCTTTACCGGCACCAGCTTCGGCGCTGCTACAGTTCGCCTTTCTGTAGGTGACCTGACCGCCAACGTAACCCCTGCTGCCGATGGAAGCTGGACCTACACCGCTAAAACGCTTAATAAGGGTGAGCTGACCGCCAAGGCTGAGGCTTTGGACAGCCTTGGCAAGGTATTGGCAACTGCAGCTTACCGCATTATTGTAACTGCCGCGAACGCAACCGACCCGGAGGTACCACCAGTTGATCCGCCGGTATCAAACTCCGGCAGTTCAGGCTCCGGTTCCCCAATGCAAAATTCCGTGAGCGGGCGCCCTGTGGCGGATCAGCTGGAAAACTCGGAAAAAGACGCTGTCATCCGTGTAAACGTGAATAAGGACCACTACCTGCCCACCTTTATTCTAGATACGTTAAAGCAATATGACGATAAAACCCTGATGCTTGACGGCGGCTGGTATCAGTGGCAGTTTACCGGCGGCAACATCCGAAGCGATATGCCCGGCCTTATTTACCTAAACACCCGCATCCGCTTAGGCAGCGAAAAGGATGCCGACATAGCGAAGCTTACAGGCAATGTGAGCACCCAAACGCTGCACTTCGAGCACCATGGTACTCTCCCCGGCAAAACCGATATTCGGGTACGGCTTGAGGAGTACACAGGTAAGAACCTGTTTGTGTACTATTATAACGCGGAGAAAAACCGCCTTGAGCTAGTGGCTTCGAATATCTCGGTGGGCACAGACGGTTGGTTCACCTTCAGCATCACCCATTGCTCCGACTTTGTGGTGAGCACCGTGCCTCTCACCGGTTCTTCGGTAATTTTCGCAGACAGTTTTAACCCCGAAACGGGAGGAGTTTCGGTTGCGGCGGAGCTCGATGCATCCGAAAAAGATGATCCGAGCATAGCACCCCATTTTGCCGGTGCGGCTGGGGAAAGCATTGCTCCACAGCCGGGCAGCAGGCCTATAATTGCTGTTGCTCTGGCAGTGCTTACCGTTGTGGTACTGGTAGCAATCGTTCTATACAAGCGCAGACAAAACGATAACTGATTTACCCAACAGAAAGTACCTCTCCGCCGATGATCAAACAATAGCAACGGACAGGAAATAATAGCTCCAGACGTAAAATATCTAAAAATTACGCAAAACTGGCTCCGTATGAAAACGGAGCCAGTTTTATTTTTAGCCGAATACGCTCATAGCTATAGAAATTGACCGAATATCAGACAGTTTGGAACTGAAATAAGAAATTCCAATGCTCGGTGTTGCTTATTAATACCATCATACATTAAATTTCTGTTAAGCCCTGCAACTATTTTTCTTAGCTGTTTTGCTTTTTATATTCGTTTGGCGTAAGGTTTGTTTGGCGCTTAAACACCGAGGAAAAATACTGCGGAGAAGCAAAGCCCAATTTTTCTGAAATCTCATACAGCTTCAGTGAGGTTGTAAAAAGCATCTCCTTTGCTTTTTCTATTTTGAAGTTGATGACATACTGCATCAGGTTTTCTCCGGTTTCTTCCTTAAACACACGGCATAAATATCCCTTATGCACATGCAGCGTATTGGCAATATCCCCCAGCGTAATCCCCTTATCATAATTTTCTTCAATCACATGCTTTGCACGCTGTGTAAGGCTGCCATCATTTCTTATCGAACCTTTTCTTTGTTCAATAAGTATTTGAAAAATCTTACAGAAGCAATCCGCCATCTGTATTGCAGTTTCCAGCGCTGCAATTTCTTCTATATCCAACAAGTTGTTTTGAAACAGAGTACTGTAGCTAATTTCATTCTGATCGATATAATCAAACGCCACACCATAGAGTCGTGAATTAAGATAGTTGTAATAATTCAGTTCCATAAAACCATCTATCATATCTGTGGCGTACAAACGCTGCACCAACTTGAGGCATCTGAGGTCCGCATTAAACAGCAGTTCCTTTACTTGACGCACCGAACGATCAAGCGCTGTTTTATCAAACGTACGGTGCTGCTTACCAATACCGTGATACATTAAACTTTTGTTAAGCCCTGCGACTACGCGCATACCGCACGCCTGAAATGCTTGCTCGTACATCACCGGAATATCAGACAGTTTGGAACTGAAATTAGAAATTCCAATGCTCACCGATAATATGCCCAGCTTGTTTGCAAGGCTGCGAATATAGTTGGCATACTGTATCGAGTAGTTGATGAAATTAAGCATGCTGAAGCTGTCTCCTGCTTGAAAAATCAGTAGGTACTCGCCTTCCTTAATCTCCACCGAGGCCAGGCTGTTTAACTGTAGTTCTGCCTTGAAACTCGCCATGCTTTGGTACCAGGTGTTGGCCTCTTGTCTTAACTTTGCTTTCATTTTTTCATAGCTATCCACTATCACCGAGAGCGCCGCGATTGCCTCTTTTTTATTTAGCCCCATCAGTTCTTCTGCCATGGCGCGTTCCTGTGGTGTAATGGTATCATCCTCAACCAAAAGTCGTTCCACAATATCGTTAATATCGTATTTTTTCTCGATATTTAAGTAGTCTGACTGGGCTTCCAGCTCTGACTTGATGTTGACCATATGCACGTAAAGCTCGTCCGCATTCATGAGGTCCTTAATGAGGTAATCATCTACCCCCAACCGCATGGCACATCTGGCATATTCAAAGCTTTCATGGCAGCTGATTACAACAACCTTCTGCTTTGGACAAAGGGCGCGTATCTGCTCAATTAATTCCAAGCCGTCCATCAGCGGCATTTCAATATCGGTAAATACTACGTCAAAACGATTTTGTTTGTAAAGCTCCAGCGCTTGTAGACCGTTATTTGCACAAACAGGTTGCTCAAACCCTATCCTATCCCACTGAATCAAACATTGTAAAGTTTCGCGCGCTGCTAATTCATCATCTACGATAAGGGCCCTATACAAGCAATCATCTCCCGTCGATCAAAATTCTGCTCATGCTAAGACTGTTTTGGAATTGTAAAGCATACGGTAGTTCCCTCTCCAACAACCGATTCAATAAAAATTTTAGAGGGCTCTCCGTAATAAAGCTGCAAACGTTCGTCTACATTTTTTAGCCCGATGCGATTAAATCCTTTGGATTTGTTGCTCATTGTTTTTAAGATAGCGGGGGCAATGCCTATTCCGTTGTCGGCAACCGATATATGGATACCGTCATCCACACAGCGAATGCTTACGTGCACATTTCCCGCTGTTCCCTTCGGGTAGATGCCGTGCAGGAGGCTGTTCTCCACCAACGGCTGTAAAATAAGTTTAGGCAAGGTGCAGCCCAGCGCCTCATCCTCCACTTCATATGTAAAATGGATCATATCCTCATAACGGTAGTTTTGTATCTTAACATAAGATTCTAAGAAGTAAATTTCCTTTTCTACTGTCACCAGCTCGCTCTGGTCAGAGAGGGTGGAGCGGAGCAGAGTATTCAGTGACTGAATCAGTTCACGAATTTCTTCTGTACGGTTTTTGAGCGATAGATAGGAAACCGTGTTCAGTGTATTATATAAAAAGTGGGGGTTTATTTGGCTTTGCAGTGATTCCAGCTGAAATTTAAGTGCCGCAACCTCCGCTTTTTTCTTTTCCTCCTGCTCATGGTAGATCGCATCTACAAACCGGCTGATGTCATCGAGCATTCTGTTAAAGCCGTTTACCAAATAGCCGAGCTCGTCCTCGGTAGTAGGTATGAGCTTTTCAGGCATTTCACCCTGCTCAAAGCGCCCCATTGCCTGCTTGATACTGTAGATGGGCTGTGTAATTTTGTTGGATATGACACGGCTGATAACCACAACGGTAATCAACCCAAGAAGCCCCGCGCACATAATTGTATTGTGAATGACATTTAAATCTTTTTTCAAGTTTGCATCGGACGATATACCCACTACAATCCACTCCGGATATGACAGTACTGTCTGCTTAAACAGAGTATTCTGCCTGTTGGTTTGAATGCACTCATTGAAATAACCCGACTGAGCAAATTCTACCGCCTGTTTCTCTGTATATTTATCCTTGTCACCAAAGCGGTAGATGATGTCTCCGCTTTTAGAGATAATATAGGTATTGTCGAATAAAGATTTAGCATATTCCTGTTTACCCGAAAACAGATAGTTCCTTGCTGTGTTTAAAATGATGTAGCCCTTCACTTTAAAATTGTCATCTCGGATGACACTGATATATGAAATTTTTAAGTTTTCCATATAATCCTTCAAACTGCCTGCGGATGGAAAATTATGCGGTGCAGAGAAGAATTCGTCACGTTTCATTTCCCAGATATTGATCATTCCGGATGCGCGCATAAACTGCTGCCGAAAATCCTTCATGCTATAATATTTATCCAAAATCTTAAAGTCGGCATCCAACAAAATGATGCGCTCTACTCCGTAAGTATACTGTGCAAGTTCATCCAGCCGCTGCTCGAGATTGTCATAATCCTCATACGGATTTTCCAGGTACAGCTTTACCACAGCATCACGTTTGACCGCTGCAGTCAGCTTACGGTAGCCGTTGATATTTTCCTCAATATCCTGCGTAATGAAGGCCATTTTCTCCAGCATCAGGTTGTTTTTCTGTTCCATAAACCGGCTGGTAAACACAATGCTGGTAATACTCAGTATAAACACAATAATCGTTGCGATGAGCATTGAGAAGGACAGCACAATACGTGTGTTAATGCTTTTTGCATGGAGCTGCTTTGCCTTAACCTCCACCCCGCCCCCTCCTTTTTCTACCCTGCTCAAATACAACGCATTTTGCTTCCTATTATAGCATAACCCGGTCTTAAAACACAGTTTTGCACTTGCGCATAGCGCAAGTTTGCGTGCTAAGGCACGCAAAGACCGTTTCCGATGTAATAAAACATATTTGCCAAACAGCAAGTACCGCGCTGCGCGCGGCATTCAGCCAAAGGCTGAATGTTTGTTTTATTATAGCATAAAAAGCGTAGCGCTTATGATAAAATTTGCCGTTTTGGCGGTTGCCCCTTGAGGGGCGAGCCAAAGGCATTTAAATAAAATATAAGAACCGTATCGGTTATTATAGCATAAAAAGCAATCCCTATCCAAATGCAATTATCCATGCCGGGTGAACCCGCATGGATAATTGCATAACCTTGTCACAAAGTTATAAAGTTATTCCGCCTGATCTTTCATGATCTCTTTGTAGTTTTCTTTGGTAATCATAACCGCAGGGGTTTTAAATTCCATAGGAATCTCTGTGCCGTTATTGAGGAAGTTCATCATGTTCTCTGCGGAGTAAGCACCGACGTCAACGTAGTTGATGAAAGCAGTTGCTTTAAATGCAGAGGATTCTGCTTTGGCAAATTCAAGTTTTGCTAGGTAACCGCCAATGCCGCAAACTACAGCGTCTTTATCCAGCCCTGCAGCCTCGAGTGCACGGGTAGCACCGGCAGCGCCCTCATCGTTGGGGGTCATAACAATCCATTTTTTGATCTGCGGGTTTGCGGTAAAGATACCGGCAGCTGCATTGTAAGCCTTGTCCTGCTCGCCATTGTAGTCGGATTTAAATACGTTCTCTTTTTTCCAATCGGGGAGGATTTTGTTCCAAGATTCCATCTGGCCCTCTGTTCTGGGTACACAGCTTGAAACCTGATCCATAGTGAGGTACAGAACGCCGCAGTCATCGCCGGTCATTTTGTTCTCATTTACGTAGTTAGCAGTCCACTCACCAACCGCAACACCAATTGCTTTGCCGTCAATACCAACCCAGGGAGCGATCATTTTGCCGTTCTCATCCAGCAACTGATCATCAGCAGCAATAACGGGAATGCCGGCATCTTTACATTTCTGTACAGTAACTGCGGAAAGCTTCTGGTCAGGCACGCAAACCAGAATACCCGAAACGCCCTGTGTAATGGCATTATCAAGTGCCTGCAGATAAGTATCGGGGTTCATTTTCGCATCAATAAACATAAAGTCTTTTGCGCCCATTTCAAGGCTTTTTGCTTTTGCAGCTTCGCCTTCGCCGATGAACCACTGCTGGTCGCCTGCTTTGTAAATACCCGCAATTACAATGTCTTTCTTAGGGGTCTCTTCCGGTTTGCTTTCCGATGGGGCAGCCGACTCAGACGGGGCAGCCGGTGCCGAACTCTGTGTAGGCTGGGAACCGCAGCCGAACATACCGAGTGCAAGAACCAGAGCAAGTGCCAATGCTATTGCTTTTTTCATTGTAAAAACCTCCTAATATTTATATCTTACCAGCCTCTCGGCTGAAAGTATACTCCTGTCTACGGTTATGCTTTGCGTTTTTTTGCTCTCAGGTAATCAAACGTCAATGCGAGTAACAGCAGTGCACCCTTTGCAACATTCTGCCAGAATGACTGAACATTCAGCATAATCAAGCCGTTATTGAAACCCTGCAAAATTGTCAAACCGAGAAAAGCGCCAAATATTGAACCGACGCCACCCTGATTGGATACGCCGCCTAGAATTGCAGCTGTAATACCGTCAAATTCCAAACCAACACAAGCCTGCGGTTGCCCGGTATTCATACGCGCCGCCAAAATCATACCGCCCATGGCAGCCAGCACATTCATATTAATGAACAGCAGATAGGTGGTTTTTTCGATGGAAATACCTGCAAGCCTTGCTGCAGTGGGGTTGCCGCCCACTATGTAAATTTCTCTGCCCACTCGTGTACGTTTTAAGATAATACCAAACAAAACAAAAATTAAAAGCATAAAGAAGATTGGGAATGTAAGAAAACGCGAGCCTAAAATTTTCATACTACCTATCTTTAAAAAGGCAGGGTTGGTAATCAATACACCTTCGCCATTGGAAATGATAAATGCAAAACCGCGCATGATAGACTGCATTGCAACAGTTGCGATGAATGAGGACATTTTGAGCTTGGTAACAAAGAACGCAATACAGCAGCCCGCCAAAGCGCCCACCGCGATGACCGTTAAAATTGTAACACCAGCAGGAAGCCCCTGTTTCATCAGCAGAGCAGCAAGAACACCGGAAAATGCTGCCGAAGATCCAACCGATAAATCCATATGGTTTCCGATGAGTAGCATTGCCTCTCCTACACAGATTAGACCTGTTAGGGATGCCGACGTCAATACACTGATTAGGTTTCTATCCGTAAAATAGTTTTTATTGAGCGATGCGAATACAATAACCATCACAATCAGTGCAAAAATAAGGCTGATGTTATCTGATTTTAAAATGCGTTTCAGCTCTGTTTTAAAATCAAAGCCTCTTTTTTTAACAGTGGTGCTTTGCATTATATGGCCGCCTCCTTTTCATTTCTGTTTTCATCCAGCATAGCGTAGCTCAAAATCAATTGCTCTGTGGCTTCACTACGCGGTATTTCCGCCTTAATGCCGCCATCTTTCATCACCATAATCCGATCGGATATACCGATTACTTCAGGCAGCTCTGATGAAATCATGATAACCGCCACGCCTTTTCTTGCGGCCTCGCAGATCATTTGATAAATTTCTGATTTTGCACCAACGTCTATGCCCTTGGTGGGCTCATCAAAAATGATAAGCTGCGGGTTCATTGCCATCCAGCGGGCCAATACAATCTTTTGCTGATTTCCGCCCGAAAGGTTGAGCACCTTTTGCTCAATCGACGGGGTTTTAATATTGAACTCTTTGACCGCCTTTTCGGTAAAGCCCCGTTCATGACCGAAGTTTACAAATCCTGCTTTGCACAGGTTGCCCAAAATAGCAAGTGAACTATTTTCACGTACCGTCAGAATCAGCGAAAGGCCTTCCAGCTTTCTGTCCTCGGGGCAAAGTGCAATGTGACGGTTCATGGCATCTCTTGGCGATTTTGGGGCGTAACGTTCCCCTTTGAGCATCATCTCACCAGAAACAATTGGGTCGGCACCAAAAATTGCCCGTGCAACCTCGGTTCTGCCCGCCCCTGCAAGCCCCGAAAAGCCCACGATTTCGCCTGCCCTCACCTGTAAATTGATGTTTTTGATGTATTCTGTGGAGACATTTTTCATCTCCAGAATCACATCACCAATCGTTTCATTACGCTTGAGATCGTTGAATACGTCGCCTATATCCCGCCCAACCATCATTTTAATGAGCTTGGCTTCCGTAACCTCCTTGGTTTTCTCCACTCCCATCAGTTTGCCGTCTTTAAATACAACGACTCGATCGGTAAGTTCAAACATCTCGTTCATTCGGTGCGAAACGTAGATGATTGCTTTTCCCTGTGCTTTGAGCTTATTGATGATTTGAAACAGAATGACAATTTCAGAATCGGTGAGCGGTGCGGTAGGCTCGTCAAAACAAAGGATATCCGCTTTACGGTTGTATGCCTTCATAATCTCTACCATTTGCTGGAATGCAACCGAAATCTTTTTAACCGGGGTTTCCGGCGCAATCGGCAAGCCAAATTCATCGATGATTTCTTGCGCCTTCTTGTTCAATTCCTTAAAATCTATAAATCCATTTTTGGTAGGTGGATTACCCATAAAAATGTTTTCTGCCACAGAAAGGTAGGGTGCAAGCTGCCTTTCCTGATAGATGACACTGACGCCTGCTTTGATTGCCTCATTTGGAGAGTGGAATACAACTTCTTTGCCATCAATATAAATTTTACCGCTGGTATGCCGATAGTCACCATTTAGAATCTTGAGCAGAGTGGATTTTCCGGCTCCGTTTTCACCAAGAAAAGCGACGATTTCACCTTTGTTAACCCCAAAGCTCATATCGCTAAGCGCTTTAACACCTGGAAATTCCATACAAATTTTTTCAAATTTGAGGTATTCGGACATTTTCTCCCTCCTCATATTTTATTCGGATAAAAACACGGCAGTGTTGCCCTTTTGTTTTTTCTCTACAATTGGATTATACTTGCTTTTTAACATCTTGAGAGTATAAAATATTAACGGATTTTTATACTTTATTAACTTCTTATTTAAAAATTAAGAAAATCCATCCATAAAGTTTAAGAATCCTGCTTAGTCCTTGCGATACCTTAAAATCAATGCTAAGATAGAATCAACAATTTGTGCAGGGGGTATTTTTATGAAGTGTACCGACCCCGGCGTATTGCCCGGTTCTGATTATTACTTCGCCACACCGTCTATTCAGGCAAAGAACCTGTTCTACTACCTGCTTTGTGCAGGCAGTTATACCTGCGAGGCTGGTTATCATATCCGCCGTTCCAGCTACAACAGCGTGCTGCTGATGTATGTACTTGAAGGCAGCTGTACCGTTAAATTTGAGGGACGAACGTATCTTGCCGGCAGCGGTGAAATTGTACTGGCCAACTGCTACAAGCCGCATGAATACTACACTGACGGACATTTAAAAAGCCTTTGGCTGCATTTTGACGGCAGCCAAAGCCTTGAGTTTGCCGAAAATATTTTAAAAACGCAGGGCGTTGTACTCCCCTGCGAAAATTCTGCTTTATTCATAAACTCCATCAATAGTATTTTGGAGATTTTTCGCAAGCATTTAACCATCTCAGAACCGTCTGTCTCCTGCATCATCCACACACTGCTTTGCAACCTGGTATCTGCAACCTCGGTTTCAGGCGCGTTGGAGCTGGAGGGCGGCGTCATCTTTGATGCGATGAACTTTATTAAAACAAACTATCGCAGAAGCATCACCGTAGAGGATATTGCAAAAAATGTATCTATGAGCCCCTCTCACCTGTCACGCATGTTTAAAAAACAGACAGGCTATTCGCCGTACGAGTATCTTCTTAAAGTACGCCTGGACAGCGCCAAAAGTTTGCTAAAGAAGACAAATAGCTCGATTGCGGAGATTGCCACAGCAGCAGGCTTTAACAGTTCATCCAATTTTATTTATACATTTCACAGCCGTACCGGTATCTCACCCAACAAATTCCGCCACATGCCATTTTAATATTTTACGTTAAAAAGCGCTGAGGAGTTTCCTCAGCGCCTTTTTTTATTGCAGCGTAATTTTAATCTCGAATCGCAGCGTCTCACCCGGCTGTAGGCCAGAACAGCACCCATTTTTCTGTGCCGTGGCAATGCTGTCGTAATAACCTGTCGCAGGCTCAAGCGCACAGTTGCAGTCACCGCGGTAGCCACCTGTGGTAATCCAAAAGCCAAGATAGGGTAATTTCTCTGCATCGTAGGTAATCAGTGCGCGCACATTTTCACTGGGGTACTCATATCCGCAAAAGCCCTGTTTCACCGCACCTTGCACGTAGTATTTCGCCATAGATTTGGGATGCGCAGGAAGAACCGAGCGAAAATCCCAGTTCTGCCCCCCCATTACGGTATCCACAGGATAACGGTATATCTCGCCCACCTCGCCAAACAGGGGAGATGCACAGACGTTTTCCACCCGCTCTACACCCTCGGGCATCAACAGCCGCATATCCTCACGGTAGCTTACAAGGCAGTGGAATGCCCACAGATACGGAAACTCCACGCGGCCGATGTTGGTAATCTCATAACTGCATATCACGCTGTCTCCATCCAGCCAAATATTTTTGATGTACCTATAAGGCAGTATCTCACTTTGAAAGCAAAGCTCCACTCGCTCCTGCTCAATGCGGTAGTCAAACTTGGATGACCAGATTTCACCGTGGTCGGGGTAGGAGATGCGTTTTCCCCCTACACTTACATCTCCCGCATTAATAGTGGGAAATGCATCGTCAAAGCCACACGCCTCAAACTGCCCAAACGGGGAATAAAGTTTTGCCTCCCCATACTGCGGTTTGGGGTTTTGAAACAACAGTTCAAACTCTTTTGGCTTGCTGTAAACAGATGCAAGCTTACCACCCTTTGCAGGCAATACTGCAATACGCAGCAGGCTATTTTGCAACACGATGGCAGTTGTATTTTGGAATGGTTCAATTTGCACCATCGGTTCTCTCTTCTTTCTGTTTTAGAATGAAATACTAAATTTGAGGTGTGTGTTTACACCAAGATGGTTGATATCCAACTGCGCAGCCTCGGTAAGCTGACTTTTTGCTGTTTTGCTTTCCCCCAACCCAAGGTGCCCGAGCCCCATCATATACAGGCAGTGAATCTTATTCTTTTTGTTCAGGTCCTCGTCAAAAATTTGCAGGTCGGGCAGCGATACCGCGAAGTAGTCAATTTTCACCGTATCATAAATATGCTTTTCGCCAAACGCAATCAGTTTATGGAAGCGGCTGTTCGCACCGTTTACATCACCCAGCTTGAGTAGTGCCAAACCTTGGTAAAAGATTGTTTCCGGCGGCTGATCGTTGTAATACATCATGCCTGTCGGCTCGGTTAAGCCATGAGAAGCCTTTGCAAAGCACTCACGTGACATTTCATTATTGTTCATGCCTGCATAAGCACAGCCCATATAATAGTAAATGTTGTTTTCCTGTGCTCCGGCAAGCTTGCCTTCGCCCATATTATGCGGATAAATAGTCGCCTCTTCCAAAAGTGCAACCGCCTTGCCGTAATCCCCTGCTGAAATTGCCTGTTTGGCGAGCTCCACACGGCAATGGATGTACTGAGCAGGAACTTTGCCCTCACCGCCCTCCCACGGGTGGAATTTACGCTGCGCAATAAGTTGCATAGCCGTTTCGTAATTACCTAAAAAGTTTTGTAACGTTATGTACTCAAGGTATAGGTCATCCCGCTCCTCAACCACATCCATATGTTGTTCGAAGCGCGCAAGCCTTGCCGCATGGTTGTCACCCATTTTTTTGCAAAGCTGATCAAGCTCCATAAACACCCGTGCATCTGTTTTATCAAGTGCGAAGGCCTTCTCCAGTTCGGCTCTTGCCTGTACAAAATCACCCAGCTTGTTGTAATAAGCCTGCGAAAGGTTGCGGTGCACGGTGGGGAAAGCGTCATCCAGCATGGCAGATTGTTCCCAGCAAGAGATCGCTTTCTCGTACTGTTTTTTGTCGTACCACAGGTTACCCAGATAATATGGCGCTTTTGCATCCTGAGGGTTGAGTTTAACCGCAAGCTGCAATGCGAGAATATCCTCCAGACGGTGAGGGAAGCAATAGTCGCTGCATGCCACTGCCGCAAGCTTTAAATATTTATCCGCATTTGTTGTATCGTTCTGCTTCGCATAGTTGTAAGCAAGGTGATAGTAAACCATCGGATAAACCTTTTGGGCATCACCGATTGCATCGGCAAACTGTTTGAGCAAGGTGTTGGCCTCATCGTATCGACCCGCGTCACTGTATTCAAGCGCAATTTCAATGCACTCGTTATGGTTTTGATCAAACGCGGCAATAACTGCTGAAAAGTCGCTGCCGGTCAGCATCGCCAGCTCATATTTTGCTGCAAAATCCATGCTGTCCAGTACCAGGGTTTGCTCTGCAAAAGTCTTCGCCTGTGCGATTTGCCCTAATTTGCGAAGAAGGGCAGTTTTTAAGGTGCGTGCTTTTATGTTCTGTGTGTTGCGTATAAGTGAACGTTCAATATGTTCTATAGCAGTGTTGTAGTCGCCATTTTGCGCGGCAATGCATGCCAGATGATAAAACGAGCTATCCTGCCATGCTCCGTTCCAAGTGGCTTTGTAGAAGGCATCGTATGCCTGCTTCTGCTTGCCGAGATAACGCAGGCAGATACCGAGATTGTACAGGGCTTCTCCGTCATACGGCTGCGGGCTGCTGCGGGTTAGCTTTTTGATTGCCGTTTCAAAATAGGGCCGTGCTTCAGCGAACAGTCCACGACGCATCAGCAGGCTGCCATAGCCATTGTTCAAGCGGATATCGGTTGCATCGCGGCGCAGGCCCTCTTTGTAATAGTCCGCGGGTTCGAAAGTGGCGTGACGATATTGCTCCAAGTGCGTACCATATAAGAACAAATCCTCGGTGGTACGGCAATCCTCCGGTGCAGGTACTGCTTTTGCCGGATCAGGAATCTTCTCTATGGTTTTTTCTTTTGGGGTGTAATCCACCAGTAAATTTCCGCATTCATCATATATTTCGACGGTGCATGCGCTTTCTTTGATCTCTGCGGTAACTAAAAAGGTCTCCTCGTAGGTATCCACAGGTGAGAGCTTTATGGTTTTGTCTGCAATGGTTTTGCCACCTGCTTTAATTACAACTTTTGCTTTTTCATGCTGTGCGGTGGCGTATGCAATGACATGCAGATCGCTGTCTGTGAGCTCGAGATTTACTGCCGCATCAATCGTGGCATTCTTAATCATGCCTACCGCTTTGTACGGCATAAAATATTGGGTAAACACCTTTTCCTCATAAGGCTTAAGCCATGTAAAGTCGGGCTGATTGTCGGTAAAGCAGCCGGTCATCAATTCGATGTAAGGGCCATCCTCATCGGTAAGGTTTCTGTCCCACGCTTTTCCGAAGTCTCCGCAGCCCCATGTCCACTGCTTTTTGCCGGGAGAAATATGATGGTCTGCAACGTGCAGAATTCCCGCTTGCTCACGATAATCGTAGCCGCCTATAAAATCGTAATCCGAATGGTACGCCATATAAGAGGTGGGTACCGGGATGTTTTTATAGCGAGAGATGTCAACACCTGCGGAATAATCCTGCTTATAATAGGTACCTGTTGCTATGGGGAAGGTGGAGACGTCACGCTTTCCATGGTCCATTACTGCATTTACGTCGGGTGGGAATACCGATTGAGTGTAGTCGTTCACCGCAATGGCAGGGTTTGCCCACCACAAAAAGGTTTGTGGTGTGTTGGTGCGGTTGTATATCTGCGCTTTAATTTCGATGTAAGCCTTGTCAGGGTATAAAGTAAAGCTTGCCATACCCTTGGTGCGGAACATGTTTTCGATTTCGCTTACCGCCACGGTACAGCTGCCGTCGTCATTTTGCTTCATTGTGTAATGAATGGGGTCGTAGGTGCTTGGGCGATGGTGCTGCGGCCAGTTAAATTCAATTCCGCCGGAAATCCAAGGTCCGTTGAGCCCCACCAGTGCAGGCTTGATGACATGGTTGTAGTATACAAAATCGTAGTTGTTGGTTTTATCAAGTGCACGCTGGATTCTGCCGCCCAGCTCCGGGAGTATCATGACATGCAGGTATTTATTTTCAAGAAATACCGCACGGTAGGTTTGATCGATCTTTTCATCATAAATTTTGTCAATGACACTATGCGGGTATACTTTACCTGAGCTGCCTTGGTAAACACGCTTCTCCAAAAACATGGGGTTTTTATCGGGCGTACCAACAGGGTAGGTTGGAATTACTACATCCTGCTCCCATACTGATACATTTTCCGTAATATTTTTCAACATGCTGTTTCCTCCATTCAAATAAGCTTTTGATGAGCTTATTATAGTACGGATAAACAAAAATTGCAGTACTGTAAACAACCATATAATTTAGAAATTCTGCTTTATGGTTAGTAGGTATTCTATTGCTTGGTGGGATGCTTGCAATTGGGTAGATAGCTTTTCAGGTCACGCTATGGAATTAGCATTATCCTCCCATTGAGGTGGGCGAGCTGAGCTGAACCGCAACCCACTGTGATTTTGAATAATACTCTATTTACAAAATAAAAAACTAACTTTAACAAATAATTGAGGATCGGCAGACTGCCGATCCTCAATTGTTTTTAAGACATATTTATAATTATTATCATAACTGCCATATGTCTTCAGCATATTGACGGATGGTGCGATCGCTGGAAAAAGTACCGGCATTCGCTGTGTTCTGCAGGCACTTTTTTGCAAACGACATGGAATCTTGGTAATCTCTGTTAGCAAGAAGCTTAGCCTCTACATAGGATTCAAAATCCAACAGCAAGTAATACTGATCCGGACGGTGCCAGCTGGTACCTTCCAGAATCGAGTTAAATATATTACGGAACCAGTTGGTGCCGCCGTCGCTGAACGTACCGTCTATCAAGCTATCCAGCACCCGTTTGATGTGAGCGTTGGCGTGGTAAATCGCTTTTGGATTGTAGTTATCCGCTGCACCTCGGATATCTTCTACTCTTGCCCCAAAGATATAGTTGTTTTCCTCTCCGGCCTGCTGCACAATTTCAATATTGGCGCCGTCGTAAGTACCCAGCGTCACCGCGCCATTGAGCATCAATTTCATGTTGCCGGTTCCGCTGGCCTCCGTACCGGCCGTAGAAATCTGCTCAGAGATGTCGGCAGCGGGAATTAGCTTCTCGGCGTAGCTGACGTTATAGTTCTGTACAAATACGACAGCCAGCCGGTCTTTCATATCGGGGTCGTTATTCACAAGCTTTGCAATCTCGTTGATATACTTAATAATTCCTTTGGCTTGGTAATATCCGGGAGCAGCTTTGGCTCCAAACAAAAAGGTCATTGGGTAAAAGTTTGGCAATTTACCGTCCTTTAGCTGAAAATAAATATCAAGAATCGAGAAAGCGTTCATCAGCTGCCGTTTATACTCATGCAGCCTCTTAATCTGCACATCAAAAATAGAGTCGATGTTCAGCTGCATTCCATATTCGTAAAGGTGCACATGCCCTGCCAGCCGCTCTTTGTTGCGGCGTTTGATCTCCACAAATTGCCGCAGCGAGTGTGCGTCATTGACATAGGGCTCCAGCTTCTTCAGCTGGCTAAGGTCGGTAAGCCAGCCATTGCCAATGCGCTCGGAGATAAACCCGGCATATTCCGGGTTGCACAGCCCAAGCCATCGCCGCTGGGTGATGCCATTGGTCTTGTTGCTGAACCGTTCGGGATAAACAGCGTACCACTCTTTTAAAGCGTCGTGTTTTAGAATCTCGGTATGGAGTGCCGCCACCCCGTTGGTGGAGTGCGTTGCGTAGATTGCCATGCGTGCCATGTGAATGCGGTGATTCTCATCGATGAGGTGGTAACAAGCTTGAGCACCGCCGGTAATTCCTTTGCCGTGGAGATCAAGCTTCAGCTTATTTTGCAGCATAACCACATAGGCGTACACTTCGGGTATAACCGAGCAAAACAAGCTCACGTCCCATTTTTCTAAGGCTTCGGCCATAATGGTGTGGTTGGTATAGGCAAAAGTATCCTGTACAATTGGGAACGCCTCGTCCAGTGTCAGGTTTTCTTTGCCCATCAGGATACGCAACAGCTCAGGGATAGCAACAGCGGGATGGGTGTCATTGAGCTGGATGGCATACTGCTGCGGGAGCTTAGAAAAATTATTGCCATGCACCGCTTTGAATTGCCGCAGAATCGATTGCAGCGAGGCACTGACAAAGAAGTATTGCTGCTTAAGGCGCAGGCGTTTGCCCTCTTGTGTTTCGTCATTTGGATATAAAACGCTGGAGATGGACTCCGCTGCGATTTGAGCACCAAAAGCATCGTTACAGCGCATGTCGTTGAAGCTGGTAAGGTCAAAGGCATGCATTGCTTCGGCCTGCCACAGCCGCAAGGTGTTGACACACTTTCCGCCGTAGCCAATTACAGGCATATCATAAGGTACCGCCCAAACCGATTGGTCAGCAAAATCGACACGCACCTTTTCTTTTTCTTTTCTCACACTCCATGGGTCGCCAAACTGCGTCCAATCATCGGCTGTTTCCTGCTGAAACCCCTCTTTGAAATATTGTTTGAACAAGCCATATTTATAACGTATCCCATAGCCGTCCAGAGGAATCTCCTGCGTTGCGGCAGAATCCAAAAAGCATGCTGCCAGCCGACCGAGCCCGCCATTGCCCAAGGCAGCGTCCTCCACGCCTTCGAACATATTCGGGTCAAGACCGCTTTGCAAAAACAACTGCTGCAGCTCAGGCAAAACACCCAAGTTCAGCAGATTTGCGTAAATCATTCTACCGATGAGAAACTCCGCAGAAAAATAGCAGGCAGTTTTTCTGGTACGGGGTTTGTTCCAGGTTGGTTTCGCCTGCTTCATAGCGGCTTCGCTAACGGCATGATACAGGCTCAGCATATCTTTACTGTCGGTTTTCTGCAGGTATTCGGTTAATTCATTTTGAAACAGGCTCATTGGTTTCTCCTCCTTGTAGGGTGGCAGGCGACCGTCCATACAAAGCGGTCATCGTTGCTATTTTATCGGCAATATTGTTGTCTAACAGCTTTTCATCCAACCGCCAGCGCCAGTTGTTCCCGCCCAGTGTTGATGGGATGTTGATACGGGCTTCACTCCCTAGGTTTAGGTAGTCCTGCACGGGAATGATAGCGACATTTGCCACACTGCCCAATGCTGCACGAATAAAGGCCCAGTTGCCGTCACGGCCATCCTTCAGCCCCAGATATTCCTGTGCCAATACCACATCATCGGTGGGAGCAGACGAAAACCACCCGCGTACGGTATCGTTATCATGGGTACCGGTGTAGACAACGCAATGATGGTTGTAATTGTGAGGCATATAGTCGCTGTCTTCGCGGGAATCAAATGCGAACTGCAATACCTTCATACCGGGGTACCCGCTTTGACGCAGCAGCTCCCGAACCCCATCCGTGAGATATCCCAGATCCTCCGCGATGATTTGCGCGTGCTTTCCCAGTTCAGTGTTTACCGTTTGGATAAAATCAATCCCCGGACCTTTTCGCCATTCGCCATTGGCGGCGGTTTTATCTCCGTAGGGCACAGCGTAATAGCTGTCAAAGCCGCGAAAATGATCGATGCGCAGCACATCATACAGCGAAAGGCTGAAGCGTAGCCGTTCTATCCACCAGCGGTAGCCGTCTTGCTTCATGTGGTCCCACCGGTAAAGCGGGTTGCCCCAGAGCTGGCCTGTGGAAGAAAAGCCGTCGGGAGGAACGCCTGCCACATCGATGGGGCGGCAAGTGCGGTCTAACAAAAACAACTGGCTGTTGGACCAGGTATCGGCGCTGTCCATAGCCACATAGATGGGAATGTCGCCAATAATCTCTATGCCCTTTCGGTTGGCATATGCTTTGAGTTCGCCCCATTGCTGAAAGAACAGATACTGAACAAAAATATGATAGTTTATGTCATCACGAAGGCTTTCCCGGCATTGCTGCAGAGCGGCTGCGTCACGCAGCAGTACGTCCTTGGGCCATTCCCACCATGGTCTTAGCTCATTTTGCGTTTTGATTGCCATGTAGAGGGCGTAATCCTCAATCCACATATGATTTCCCCTTCGGAAAGCTTTGAGCGCATCCAAATCGGAAAAAGCGGCATATGCCTTGCGCAGTAGTGTTTCTCTGTTATCAAAGATGGCTTTATAATCGATAGCGCCCGCACTGCCCCAACAGATTTTGGTACAATCGGATGTTTGCAGAAGCCCCTGTTCACACAGAAGGTCGAGGTCAATAAAATACGGGTTGCCTGCAAAAGCAGAGCAGCTTTGGTAGGGGCTGTCGCCAAAGCCGGTAGGGCTGAGGGGCAGCACCTGCCAGTAGCTTTGTCCCGCCCGGTTCAGAAAATCCACCCATCTGTAGGCTGCTTTGCCAAAGCTGCCTATGCCGTAAGGTGAAGGCAGGCTGGCCACCGGCAGAAGAACTCCTGCCGCGCGGGTAAATGTGGTTGTTTGCATAGTGTTATCCTTTCACAGCGCCAGCTACTACACCCTCGATGATGTGTTTCTGTGCAGCAAGATAAAAAATAATGATGGGAATGATCGAGAGTACCAGCATGGCCATCAGCCCACCCATATCCTTGCCTCCGTACGAGCCGGTGAAAATCTTCTGGATGGCGATGGGCAAAGTGGAGTACTTGGAATCTAAAACCAACAAAGGCAACAGATAGTCATTCCAAATCCACATAGCGTTAAGGATTGCCACAGTGATTACGGTTGGCTTCATGACAGGAAACACCACTCGAAAAAAAGTCTGCAACGGGTTGCAGCCGTCAATAATGGCTGCTTCTTCAATGTCCAGCGGAATGCTCTTAATAAATCCGGTCAGTATAAAAACAGACATGCTTGCGCCGAAACCTGCATACAGCAGCAAAATTCCCACAGGGTTACCCAAGCTTAACCGGTTGGACATCCAGCTCATGGTAAACATCACCATCTGAAAAGGAACAATCATAGCGAAAACAAACATGTAATACAGCACAGAAGTCATCTTGTTTTTGACACGCACCAAATACCATGAGGTCATCGAGCACAGCAGAATGATAAGCAGCGTGGAACATACGGTTATAAACAATGAGGTGCTGAAAGAGGCCAAAAAGTTCATGCGGGTAAAGCCCAGAACATAGTTTGAGACTCCCGCAAAATTCTCGCTGTTGATCATAGCAAACAAGTTCTGAGAAATGTACAGCTTTCCTTTAAACGAGTTGATGAGAATAATCAGGATCGGAGCTACAAAAAGAAGTGTCATAGCAGAAAGGATAGCGTAAATAATCCCTTTCGTAACAGGTTTGATTGTTTTAATCATTGGTTTTCTACCTCCCGGCTTCGCGTAATTTTTAGCTGCGCCAAAGCAATCACGCCTACCAGCAAGAAAAAGACAACAGCCTTCGCCTGCCCTGCCCCAGACCATCCGTTGCGGTTGTAGAAGGTGCGGTATATGTTCAGCGCCAGCATCTCGGTTTTGTTGGCAGGGCCGCCACCGGTCAGCGCCAGGTTAAGGTCGAACAATTTAAAGGAATTTGTAAGTGTAAGGAATACGCAAATAGTGATGGATGACATAATCATGGGGATGGTAATGCGAAACAAAGTCTGAAAACCGTTTGCACCGTCAATGGCAGCAGCTTCTCTAATATCTCCCGGAATATTTTGGATACCGGCAATGTAGATGATCATCATATAGCCGATGAGCTGCCAGTTCATGACAAGCACCAGTCCCCAAAAGCCAAACTTGGGGTTAAACAGCAGTGTTACCTCGTAGTGGCTGAGCACTGCATCGATAATAGTCTGCCAGACATAGCCAAGAACGATTCCGCCGATTAGGTTCGGGGTAAAGAAGATGGAACGGAATACATTGGTGCCCTTCAAGCCCTTGGTTAGCAGTAACGCTAAGGAAAAGGCTATCACATTGATGGTAATAATTGAGATCATGGTAAAACAAGCCGTAAAGCCCAGCGAATACAGGAAATTGCTGCTGGGGTCGGTAAATGCTCGCACATAATTGTTAAACCCAACAAACGTTGCGTCTGATACAATCGTGAAGTCACAAAAGGATAATGCGAGGCCCATCAGAAATGGAACCAAAAAGGCAATGGAAAATGCGATCAGCGTGGGCAACACAAAGATGGGAAAATACTTGTGAAGATTTTTGTGCAAGGAAACCCCTCCTATCAAATAGCTTTGCGTACAATCCGCTCCAGTTCGCTATCCGGTGGTACAGAAAGGCCGCGGCCCCGCATAGGACCGCGGCGCAGACATCATTGTCTGGTTTGATACGCCATGCTTCTTTTGCTGGTGAATTACTGTGCTGTGGCAGCCTTTTCAGCGGCCCAGCTGCTTACCATGGCATCAACCACAGCCTTCCACTCCATTTGACCCTGTGCGTAAAGCAGAAGATTGGATCCGAATTCATCCTTAAACTGCTGGCTGGGGTAAATGGTAAAGTTCCAAGGCACATTTTTGATATTGCTGTTTGCGGACCATTCCATAACCTGCTGGCCAAGAGGATCGGCAGGTTTATCTTTATCCGTAAAGCTGTCGAACGGAGCGATAAAGCCGAGATCTTTTGTGACATGAGCTTTGCCCTCTTCTGAAGTGTACAGCCAATTGAGGAAATCAAGCGATGCTTTTTGGTCTGCCTCGGAAGCGTTTTTGTTAATGCAGAAGAAATTTTCGGTGCCGATGCACAGGCCCTGATTGCTTTCGCTGTCCATACCTACGTAGATGGGGAGGAAACGGACATCTTCGGCGGAAACCACGTTTCCTTCCACGCCGGATATCTGACCGTAAGCCCAGTTTCCGTTTTGTACCATAGCGGCTTTGCCCAAGGCGAATTCAGCCATAGAGTCGTTTACGCTTTTAGAACCGGTCATAGTGGGAGCAACCGTAGAGTTGTTCAGGTAAAGATCAAATATGTTCTTAAATTTCTCGTTGTATTGGAAGGAAATTTTGGCAGTTGCAGCAGGATCGCTCAGGTCTGCCCCGCTGGACTGGAACTCGTAGTACAACGGAACATTGGAAAGGTGGGTCTGCCAGCGCCAGTCTTCACCCGGCATTAGGGAGGTAGAAGCGAACACACCATCCAGGCCGAGTTCGGCTTTTTTCGCTTGCATATCTTCGACAACCTCTTTTAACTTAGCAAAGGTGTTGATGCTTTCAAGGCTGGTTGCCTTCGCGCCGCTCATAGCGAAATAGGCCTGCATAATTTTATTGTTTACAATAATGCCATAGCCCTCAATCGCGAAGGGGATGCCGTAGACACCGTCGCCCTCGGTAATAGCCAGAGATTTGTCTGCCAAATGCTTGTAAATTTCCGAGCCGCTCAAATCAGCGGTATACTGCTTCCAGCTGGCGTAGCCTACCGGCCCGTTGATTTGGAAAATGGTGGGGGCATCTTTTTTGGCAATTTCACTTCTCAGTTGCTGCTCGTAGGTTCCGGCTGCAGCGGTTACCACCTTTACCGGAACTCCGGTTTTTTCGGTATACTCCGCAGCAATCGCCTGATAGGCCTCATCCTGCTCCGGCTTGAAGTTGAAAAAATACACCTTGCCTTCGTCGCCGGCTGCCGCGGGATTCTCGCCAGCTGTGCTCGCGTTGCTTTCATTTGCAGTGCCGGTGCTCGAGGGGGCGTTGTTGCCGCAACCGACCAGGCTGCCAATCATTAGTATGGCGGACAGAACAATTGCTAAAATTCGCTTGCTTTTCATTGTAATACCTCCAATTTTTAGGTTGTTATTTGGCTTATTTAATCGAACCATTCTTTTTGATTCGATAGGAACCGTAATTTTTCATACCCACATTATGGCTGAAGAGGGGCAAAGCTTTCGCCATCCAAAAACTCTGCCTTAAAGACCAAATGTTTATGGGTACATTTATTTTTACGCAGGCAATTCATTAAAATCTGCACGCTTTGATGGGCAATCTCCTCATCCGGCTGCTTTACGGTGGTCAAGGAGGGGATGGAATAACGACCGGATTCAATTCCGTCAAAGCCAATCACCGAAATGTCTTGGGGAATACGGTAGCCTTTATCGTGGATTGCCCGCATAGCACCAAGGGCGAGAATATCTGAGATGCAAAACAGGCATGTAAAGGAGCTTTTCTCCAAAAGCCCTATTGCCGCCTCATAGCCTGCCTTGAGGGTAAATTCGCCTGCATGTGCAACGGAGTGAGCGGATACTTCGGCGCCATAATCTTTTGCCGCTTGTAAAAAACCGTCGAGCCGAAGGCGGCTGATGCTTCTGTCATCTTCGCGAAAGCCGATTGCCGCTATTTTTTTGTGACCAGATTGAATCATATATTTGGTAATTTCGTAGCCTTCTGCGTAATCATCTACAGTAAGGCTGGAGAACCTGCTGCGGTCAACACCGGTTTTTAAACTGATCGTCGACATAACAAAGGGCAGTTCGAGAAGCGCGAATTTTTCTCGCTGCTGGTCAAAATTACCGCCCAGAAAAATAAGACCCCGCGGCTTTTTCTCTTTGACCAGAGCGATTGCTGCGTCCAATTCGTTTTCTTCCGGGTCTACCTGACGAAGCAGCATAATATAGTTATTTTCTTCCAATTCCTTTTGAATAATTGTCAGCATACCAATAAAAAAGGGGTTGGAAAACCCTTTGACCACTACCCCCACAGCCTTCATCGATTCGCGTTTTAAATTGCGGGCACTGTCGTTGGGTATATAGCCATGTTCTTCGATTACCTCTAAAACCTTATTTCTGGTAACCTCGCTGACGTCAGGGTGTTTATTAAGAACCCGAGACACTGTACTCACGCTGACTTTAGCATATTTAGCAATATCAATAATGTTAACATCCGTAGGCATACCAAACCATCCTCAAAAATAGCGTTATTAGTATCGTTATCGGTAATGTTTCCGGTAACGTTACCAGTTAAATTTTAGTATACATTATTATTCAAAAATTTCAAGAGGGTTATTGATAGTTTGTATCTTTGATTAAAATACGTTAATGGCTTTTGTTTATTTTTTCCAGTTATTAACCAGAAATTAACTTACGGCAACAACCTATAAGTCAGTCAATCGGTCTTTTTCATATACCATTTATTTTTTATATCTTTCATAGTGGGGTGTTACGTACTGTAACGATGCGTTATGAACGGCGATTATTGAAAGCATGGCAAATTAATTGCCTGCATAACTAAAAAATGACCACAAAGCGCATTATAACAGGCTTTGCGAGCATTTTTCTGTTTAGCTGTGTGTTGCGCCTGCCGCACTCTGTTAAATTACACAAAACACCGACTTATTGTGTCTGAAAGCATCTTCAATTGCATTCAACTGTTAAGTTAACCTAATTCAAGTTTCAAACAAACCTCTTGCGGATTACCTACTCAAATTGTAGATATAGCATTTTTAAGACCAAAGAACAAAATATTGCTAAGAGGTGATCGTTGGCATCGCAAAAACGCACTAAAAAGAGCAGCATATTACTATAGATCACGCAACACAACTTAAAATTGGTATTTTATAATAATTGTAGAAGCAAAAATACAAACGGAGGTAGTTTGAATGGTAAATCAACTAGAAGAAAAAAAGAAGTCGGGTTTAAAATCAAAATTCCGCTGGTTTATCCAGAGACAGGAAAGCAGCATCATTCTTGCAACAGTAATATATATGGCAGTTGTCACCTGCGTGAATCCGGTTTTTATTTCATCGGGCAACCTGTTTAATGTCCTGAAAACAATGGGTTACACCTTAATCACGGTTGTGGGAATGTCATTTATACTCATTACCGGAGGGCTCGATCTTTCAGTTGGTTCTGTGCTTGCTCTCGGCGGAGTAATTACCGGCATGGCGTGTAAAGCGGGAATCCCTGTAGTATTTGCAATTCTGCTCGGTATGCTTACCGGTGTTTTGATCGGGTTTATCAACGGATCTATCATTGTCAAAGCGGGCATCCCGCCACTGATTGTAACACTGGGTATGCAATATGTAGCAAGAGGTTTGGTTTCGGTGCTCACACAGGGTGTTCCTATTTATCCGCTACCGGAAGGCCTTATGAAAATTGACCAGCTTAAAATTCTACATATCCCTATGGTCGTTATTGTGGCATTAGCAATTGCGGCTATCGGTCACATCGCCCTTGCACATGCGCCCTTTGGTCGTGCCATTTATGCACTGGGCGGAAACGAAGAGGCAGCACGCATTTCTGGAATCAACACCAGAAGAACCAAACTGATGGTCTATGTCATCACCTCAACTCTGGCGGCGCTGGCAGGCATATTTATGTCGGCAAGGCTTGGCTCTGCAGAGGCAGCTGCAGGTACAGGTTATGAGCTTACCGTTATCTGTGGTGCAATTATCGGAGGTATTTCCACCTTTGGCGGTATGGGTTCTATTATTGGCGCAACGATCGGTGCTTTTTTTATGGAGGTACTTACAAACTCACTTACTTTAATGAGAATTTCGGTTTACTGGCAGAACTTGGTGGTTGGCGTCATTTTGGTGCTGGCAGTTTTGCTTGACCAGTATAAGAGAAATATCATTCTCAAAAACTCCACCAAGGTAAAAGATTAGGAGGGTGCGTTTTGAATAACATGGATACTGTGCTTTCGGTACAGAATATAACAAAAAAGTTTCTCGGAACAACCGCTCTGCGTGACGTTTCTATGGGGCTTTATCCTAACGAAATTCTGGCGGTAATGGGTGAGAACGGCGCCGGAAAATCTACGCTGATGAAAATTCTAAGTGGATCTTACCCCTGTCATGAGTATGAGGGAAGCATTCTCTTGAGTGGGCAGGAATGCCGTTTTGACAACCCTACCGATTCTGAGAATATGGGCATTGCAATGATTTATCAGGAACTCAATCTTGAGCTTGACCTTACCGTGGCTGAAAATATTTTGCTGGGAAGGTTACCCGTGAAAAAACATGGGCTTATTGATTGGGAAAGAACAAAAACGATTGCACGTGCTGCGCTGGATAAGCTACACGCAGAAATTGATGTCAATGTGATCGTGCGCAGTTTGAGCCCCTCTATGCAACAGCTGGTATGTATTGCAAGAGCATTGGTGCGTAACCCCAAAATTCTAATCCTTGATGAGCCGACTTCGGTGCTCACCGAAACTGAAACCCAAAAGCTTATGAATGTACTGTGCGAACTGCGCGAACAGGGTATCTCCTGTGTTTATATTTCGCACAAACTGGATGAGGTTTTTGAAATCAGCGATCGCATGGTTATCCTGCGTGATGGACAATACATCAGCGAATACCGTAAATGCGATGGTTATGACAGCACTAAGGTCATTGAGGATATGATTGGCCGTAGGCTGGATGTCATGTACCCAACTATGGAACGGGAAATTGGTGATGATGTTTTACGCCTCGAACATTTTAAGGTACCGCATACCTTTGCTATAGGTAAAAACATCATCGACGATGTTAGTTTTTCTTTACGCCGCGGTGAAATATTGGGGCTTGCCGGGCTGGTAGGCTCAGGGCGTTCCGAACTGATTAATGCACTGTTCGGTATCATACCGAAAACCGATGGTAAAATTTTTCTGGAGGGTAAAGAGATTACAATCAATAACCCGCAGGACGCTAAAAAACACGGTATTGGGTTAATGACCGAAGACCGTAAGAAAAATGGTTTTGTGGGTACCATGTCCATCTGCCACAATATGACACTTACTATTTTAAAAGAAATTAAAGGGCTGCTGCTGATTGACTCTAAGAAAGAACGCAAACGGGCAAACGAATACTTTAACACTTTGCGTGTTAAAGCACCATGCCTTGATACCCGCATTACAAGCCTTTCAGGCGGCAATCAGCAAAAAATAATTTTAGCAAAATGGTTAATGACAGACCTGAAGATCATTCTGCTGGATGAACCCACCCGCGGTATTGACGTAGGCACCAAAGCAGAAATCTACAAGCTCATGCTTGAACTTTCCAAAAAGGGAATCAGTATTATTATGATTTCATCTGAGCTGCCCGAACTTGTGGCAATGTGCGACCGATTTGTGGTACTGGGCAAGGGCAAGGTACAAAAGATAATGGAAAAAGAAGAGGCAAACGAAGTCAGCTTACTTAAAGTTGCATCTAATACCTAATACATAGTTCTATAGCTTTTGAGCACTTTGTGCTAAAATAGAATAAAGAAAGAGGTTTTAATTATGAAAAGGTTACTTGCTTTGACCCTAGCGGTACTCATGGCACTGTCAATGGCATCCTGCGGTTCACCCGCATCCTCCTCTGCTGCACCGGCAGCATCTACCCCGGCACCAGAAGCACCCGCTGAATCTGCTCCGGCAAAAGACCTGCATTTTGTTTATGTTTCTCCCCTGCTTGCTCATCCGGTTTGGCTGCTTGCAAAAGATGGCTTTGATCAGGCGTGCACTGAGCTTGGCATTCAGGGCGACTGGGTAGGCCCGCAAAACATTTCTCCCGAAGAAATGGCAAAGCTCATTGAAACTGCTGTTGCACAAAAAGCCGATGCAATTATTACACAAGGCCTTGTTCCGGCGGCTCCCGTAAAGCTTGCCACTGAGGCTGGAATTCCTGTTCTGGTTGTTGACTCCGATATTCCCGACGTTGACAGACTGGCGTTCTTTGGTAAAGATGTAGATATTCAGGCAAAACTTCTTTTAGACGCTGCGGAAGCAAAACTGGGTAAAGACACACCAATTAAATGCTCAATCCAGGTTGCAGCACTCAATTATCAAATTGCTCACGATCAGATTGATGCGATTAAAAAAGCATTTGAAGCTCACACCGCAGGCTTTGAGGTTGTTAGCATTACCGAATCCAAATCCGATAAAATGAAAGCTACCACTGAATGGCAGAACACCTTTAAAGCATATCCCGAAGTAAACCTTGCAATCAATCTTGCAGCTGAAGCAGGCCCAGCATGTGCTAAGGTTGTTGAGGAGATGAGTATCCGCGATAAAGTAGCGGTATACGGCGTTGATGATGTAGAAGAAACTCTCGACTTAATCCGCAACAATGGTTTAGACGGCACAGTTGCAACCTCCTTCTATAATTATGGCTATCAGGCGGCATACTGGCTGTATCAGAACATTACCGAAGGCAAAACGCCGAAGATGATTCTTAACGATGCCGGTACCATTATGATTACAAAAGATAATGTTGAAAACTATGCGGATGCCTTGAAAGTTAAAGTTGACCTGTAATAATTTTTCGAATACAATAAAACAATAGGAATATTGCAAGGGTTAAATATACCTTGCAATATTCCTTATGGAGGGCGTTTATGACCGGTTACGAAAGAATAATGGCTGTAATGAGCGGTAAAAAAGCCGACCGTGTGCCTATGATGCTGCATAATTTTATGTCGGCGGCAGGTGAAGCGGGTATGTCGATGGGCGAATATCGCAGCAGCCCTCAAAACATAGCAAAGGCACATATCGCTGCAGCTCGCAAATATGGGCTGGATGGTATTCTTTTGGATATAGATACCTGTATGGAAGCGGATGCAATCGGAGTGCCTATTGATTTCCCCGATGATGAGCCTGCCCGTGCGATCGGCGCTGCATCGAAAGATATTGATGAACTGATCGAACTAATGGCACCCGAGAAATTGCTGAAAAATGACCGTATTAAGATTATGCTGGAAGCGGTCAATCTCATAAAGAAAGAAGTAGGAAACGAGCTTTTGGTTCGTGGAAACTGCGACCAAATGGCATTCAGCCTTGCTATGCTCAGCTACGGAATGTCTGATTTTATGGCAGACCTGCTGGATGAAGATTGTGAGGAAAAGATACTACAGCTCATTGACCGTGCATATGCGGTACATCTGGAGTATCACAAATTGATGCATGAGGCGGGAGCTGACCTTACCAGCTTCGGCGATAGTTCCTGTGGGCCGGATCTTATCAGTCGTGACTGTTATATGAAGTTTTCCTACCCGTTTCAAAAACGTTTGCAGGAGGATTTGGAAAAACGGAATATCAAAACCGTTTGCCACATTTGCGGTAATCTGGATAACATTATTGAGGATGTTGCCGGCATCCGCTTCCCCGCAATTGAAGCAGACTACAAAACTAATATAAAGAACGCAGTAAAGGTACTTGAAGGCAAATCTGTTATGTTCGGCCCGATTGATCCATCCGGCATCTTCTACTTTGGTACACCAAAGCAGGTTGCAGCGGAAACACAAAAAGTTCTTGAGGCATTTAACGGAAAAGGACTGGTTATTGGCGCCGGTTGTGCGCTGCCTACCGGAACTCCGGAAGAAAATATCCGAGCATTTGCAGAAACTGTAAGGGCATATTAGTGCAAAAATAAAAACACAGGATCTTTTGCAAAAGGTCCTGTGTTTTAGCATATTTGAATATTGACTGAAAGGGCGAAAACAATGCAAAAAATAAAACGATTCTTCTGGCGCTTCAACAGCGTCAAGCAAGAGCTGATATTCTACAATATTATACTTTTTGTGTTTGTTTCTGCTGTTGTTATTGTATCGAATTATTCCAACCTAAAAACTCTATCTGCCTATGCAGATTTCTCTAAGCAATACAGCATATTGAGCAGCTTTTATAAAAATGTCAAGGCTGCAGATCAGCTGGCACAAAACTGCCTGTATACCGGTTCTATAGAAGATCAGGCAAAATACAAAGTTTGCAAAGAAGAAGCAACTCGCAATATTGATGACATAATCAATATGGTTAACGATGAGAAACTGCGCTGGAGGTTTGGACTGCTTAAAAATATGGTGCAAACCTACGATGAAGTTTTTACAGAGATTCGCTTAAAAGAAGATATTGCTTTTGTTGATTACAACATTAAATATGACTTTTTGGTGGATACCGCCAAAAATATTGATTTGACCGCGACTCAGTTTTATAACCTGCTTACGGATGAAATGAACCGTCAAAGCGAGGAAATGATACAGAGCTGGCAGGCACAGGCAAAAGGAATCATTCTTTTAACGGCAGGGATGATTGTAATTGCCATCGCGTTTTCCGCTATGTGTATCAAGGATATCACTCATCCCATCGGAAGAATTGTAAAAAATATTCAGAAAATTAAGATGGGAGAATACGACCTCAAGCAAGTTAAACACGCAGGAAAAGAAATTTCCATTCTTTGCGATGCCTTTGATGACATGGCAAAAAGTGTACAGGGGCATATTCAAAGTGTAGAAGAAAATGCCAAGTTGGAAAAAGAATTGCTGGAAAAAGAAAACGAAAACCTCAAAATCAGCGAAATATTAATGGAGACCGAGTTAAAAGCACTGCAAGGGCAAATGAACCCACACTTTTTATTTAATACCCTCAGCATGATATCCAAAATGGCATATATGGAGCAGGCCGAACAGACAAGCGAAATGATGGAAACAGTGTCCGACCTGCTGCGCTACAGCCTCGATAAATCCAGTAAAACTTCTAACCTTTATGACGAAATTGAATGTGCTGAGAATTATCTTATTATTCAGCGCAAGCGTTTCGGGCATAGGGTGAAATTTGAGCTTTTTGTGGCAGACCACCTACCGAACATTACTATGCCGGCTATGATTTTTCAGCCGCTGATAGAAAACGCCGTGATTCATGGTGTAGGACAGGTGGTACAAAGCGCATGGGTCAGCATACAAGTAATCAGGGATGAAACTAAAATTTATATTAGTATTGAAGATAACGGCAAGGGAATGGAAAGTGATCTTGTTGAAAGTATATTAGTAGGAAGAAGAGAAACCTGTTTTAAAAAAGGAAACGGAATTAATATTGGTATGAGCAACGTATTTCGCCGGCTTGAGATGTTCTATGGGCCGGAGAGCACAGTGCAAATTGAAAGCAGTACCGATTGCGGTACTGTTATAATACTGACGCTACCCATTACCACAGAAAAGGAGGAGCAGGATGTATAAGCTGCTGATTGTAGAGGATGAGCCAATTGAACGTGAAGCGGTAAAGCTGGTAATCAGCAACAACTGCGAAAATATTTCACAAATTGAAGAAGCAGAAAACGGTTTTATCGCAATAGAAAAGTGCAAAGTCTTCCATCCGGATATTGTTATGCTGGATATCAACATGCCTGGAATTAACGGCTTGGATACGATTAAAGAACTGCAAAAGCAGAGCAGTCAAATTAAGTTTTTGCTGCTTACCTCCTACAACCGTTTTGAATATGCGCAGGAGGCAATTAAGCTGGGAGTGGAAGATTTTGTTTTAAAACCCGCCAAAATTACCCGCATCAAACAGGCGATTGACGCAGTGACGGAGAAACTGGACACCGAACTACAGACGCACCGGCATAATACCGCACTGGCAGGCCGCATGGAGGATATTCGCCCGATTGTGGAAAGCGACTGTATTTATGCGCTCATATCAAAAGAACCAAATGAAGATTTGCAGCGTATTTTTTCTTTTCTTGAGTTTGAAGTAAACAGCGGGTTTTGTTTTGCTGTAAACTGTAATGGTAATCATCGCTTTGTACTGCACAAAATTAAAAAAGCACTCAACGATGTGGGCATCAAGTGCATTGGCGAACAGCTTTATAATATGTTGGTGTTTTTTGTGCTGGAAAGCAAGCAGCTGGAAATGCGAAGAATGTTGGAGGTGGGTAACTTTGTTTCCATGCTGCTGCATGAGATAGGCAAAGAAGGTAGGATTGGTGTCGGCAATATCTATAAGGATCCATATCAATTAAGTCTTTCCTATCATCAGGCCGTGGATGCTCTGAGCATGTGCGAAATACGCGGAAAACGTTTTTTCATTTATGAGGAAACTTGTGTTGACAACAAGAGTACTGAAATAAACTTAAACTTACTGGTAAATGAGCTTGCTACAACAATTCAAAGCGGCAGCCAGAGCGAGATAGAAAAGACATTGGAAGATTTGGTCGCACTTATTATTATGCGAGAAAATGTTTTATCAAAAGCCAAGGAACAGGTTTATCGTTTAATTGTACTAACCATTCAAGAAATAAAAGAAGCTGTTCCGTCGCTTAAAATCGAAAACAACTTATCTAGTCTATCCATACAAAGCATCATGACTATTACTGACTACAAAGAGCTTAAATACTATTTGAAAATGGCAGTTAACAATTTGGCTTGGTTAGTGAATCAGCAAAAAAATGCAGGAGCCAGTGTTATCATTCAGCGGGCACTTTCTTATATCGACGCATCTTACAATAAAGATATTTTTTTGGACGATATAGCAGGAAATCTAGGTATTACTTCGTTTTATCTCAGTAAAATATTAAAGAAGCAAACGGGGAAAAACTTTACGGATTTAGTTGCAGAAAAACGTATTGCAAGGGCAAAAGAACTGTTGGGCGAAAATAAAAGTATTAAGGAAATTACCTATGAAATAGGATTTAACAGCCAAAATTACTTTACAAAAATTTTTAAAAAATATGTCGGAGTTACGCCCACAGAATATAAAAACAATTTACGCTGAAGCTTTCATGAAAAAATCAGCGCAGAAGATGGATTGATAGAGCTAATAACAGAGAATGAAAGCAAAATAAGAATAGATGCTCCTAATAAGAAAAAGATACAGAAAACCCTCACACTCTAATTGAACTATTCCGCAAAAAACGGACATTGAGAAAAAACACCTCATATTGTAGGATGGAACTACAATATGAGGTGTTTTGTTATAAAGATAAAAAATATGAACCAGAAATGGAAAGAATGAAGCAAGCAGGCAAAAGCTATCGCCGAATAGCAGAAGCTACGATCGAGCGACTACGATTTCAATCCACGTCCCTCGTGTGAGGGACGACACAGTGAAATCAAAATTCTAAGGCGGCAGAAGCAATTTCAATCCACGTCCCTCGTGTGAGGGACGACGCTCTAGCTATATATGTGTTATTTGAATCAAGTGATTTCAATCCACGTCCCTCGTGTGAGGGACGACAGAGTTGATTTAAGAGAGATGCTAAACGAACTTATTTCAATCCACGTCCCTCGTGTGAGGGACGACCAAAAAGTTGCTCAAGGCAGGCTCTTACCTCACATTTCAATCCACGTCCCTCGTGTGAGGGACGACCAAAAAGTTGCTCAAGGCAGGCTCTTACCTCACATTTCAATCCACGTCCCTCGTGTGAGGGACGACCGAGCATGACGCTGTTGCTCAGTGCAGTTACATATTTCAATCCACGTCCCTCGTGTGAGGGACGACTGCAAAACAGACAAATTTTCATTTGTAAGTTTCGGCTAAATAAGCACTATAATTATAAATGCTCTAAAAAATTATACAACTAGCAATTTAAACATTTATATTTACAAAAAAGTCCATGCGAATGTGCTAAAGATTTTATGTGCGCTTATGATTCGCACTAAAAAATCATGGGGTCTTCAGGGGAATAAGTTTGTTTAGCTCCATAATACTCAATGCGTGTTTTATAGCTGTTGCCAAGATTATAAATGCGCAAACTGTCTTTTGCTTCATCCATTATGCTAAGCAATAGATTTTTTACAACACATAGCTCTGCGGGGGATAAAAGGCATTCAAAGACTGAATTTTGCACCCGCTGCCCATAGTTGACGCAAACCTTGGCCACTTTGCGCAGCCGTTTACTGCCCTGGGCGTCTTCAGTATTCACGTCGTAGGTTATGAGAACCAGCATCACTTACCTCCAGATAAACGGGGGATATGCATCAATATCCCCTCGGATATATTTGGCCAAAAGCATGGCCTGTACATATGGCAGCAGGCCCCACTCCACTTTTTCTTGCAAAAAGGGATGCATGATTTCTTCCTTCTTTTTTTGCTGCCAGAGGGATAAGAACTTTTTTCGCCCATCCTCGGTCAGTAAGATTCCACCGTTCTCTTTTTCTATAAAATCTTTATCGCAGATGCTCCTTTTGTTGATGGCTGTTAACACAAACCGATCTGCAAACGGCGCGCGGAATTCTTCCAAGAGATCCAGCGCTAAAGAACATCTGCCCGGCCGTTCGGTGTGAAAAATACCGGCATAAGCGTCTAGACCTACTGATTCCAGTGCGCTAACGCACATTGAGGTCAGCAGGCTGTACGAAAACGATAGCATTGCGTTTACATTGTCCATAGGCGGACGGCGTGATCTGAATTTGTAGACAAAATCATCTTTCTGTTGCAAAATCATGTCGTCGAACAGTGAAAAATAAAGGCTTGCACATTCGCCCTCCAGCCCGCGCAGGCTGGAGGCGCTTTGCGTGTGATAGGCGCTCACCTTTCCGTTTTGAAGCGCTGCGCCGACCTGCGCAAATTTCTCGGTGTCAATGCGCAAGGCATGGTCACGCACAGCACGGCTGAGCACCGCGTTGCAGTTCGAAAACTTTGCCGAAATGATATTTTTGGCGATAGCCAGCGAACGCACTTCATCCTCGCAAACGCGGTACTGTTCGCGGCGCAGCAGGATATTTCCATAGGATTTGCCGGTAACCTTGGCCAGAAAACGTCCGCTAGGCTTTAAAAATACCAGCGATTTGTTCATCTCGGCGCATTTGCCCATCAGCGCGGGGCTGGCGCCAATATACCCAAAGGCCATGATTCCGTCTATCATATGTATCGGCAGGCGTCCCAGCGTATCGCCGTTGGATTGAACTACGACATTTTCACCATCCAGTGCAAGGTAGGCGTTTTCCGTTGTGACATAAAGGGTGTTTAAAAGCTTTTTCATAGCTAGACCTCCTCGGTACCGAGATTCTGCTCCAGATAGTCACTGACGGGTTTCATTTTGCACAGCTTTGGCAGGCAAAGATTTTTCAGCGAACAGGCATTGCAACTTTTAGTGGGCTTGACCTTAGGGATATATCCGCTCTGAAAGTAACCATGCATCTCGGCAAAGAGCGACTTGACTCGCGCTTTCAGCTCATTGGTCAGCACGACTTTTTGCCGCCGTTTAATTTTACCGTAAAATATCGCACCGTCGGTGATTTCGCAGCTGAGCATCTCCTCCAGGCAGATGGCCTGCGCCGTAAGCTGGAGAATATCAATATCGCTGTCCTTCGGTTCGCCGTGCTTATATTCCACAGGATAGACGGTGTAATGCCCCTCCCTGCCGTGGAGCGTTATCCCCTCGATAGATTTTCTGAACTCCACAATGTCGCACTCTCCGCTGGCGCCTAAACTTCGGGAAAAAATCGGTATACCGCGTGAGAGCAGCACCTCTTTTCGGCTCTCGGAGGAATAGCCGTCGTGGCATTTCTCATGCAGTAAATTCCCCTCAACGGTACGCAGGTTCTCTTCCCACAGCTGTTCGATATGGATAAGCGCCCACTGACGGCGGCAGAATGCAAAGTGCTGTATGCCGGAGAGCATCAGAAAATCTTCTTCATCATATACCATCGATGAGCTCCGGCTCCAGCCCGTCGAGTGGGGTAAGCGTAATGTCATAATCTGCTGCAGATTTCGGGTAGGTCACTCCATCCTTTCGTGTGATCTGAACGGAATTGTGGACCTTGGCGG
>NZ_DALZQO010000002.1:56005-143259 GCF_032017025.1 Hydrogenoanaerobacterium sp. | reverse complement strand
GAATACTGTCCAATTTTATTGTTGTGCTTCCACCAGTAGAGCCGGATAACCTCCATGCTACCGTCCGGCCTTGCGGCAGAGCTGTCGTTGATGAACAGGGTGCGCAGACATTGCTTGATTGTTTCGGCGTCCTCTTCGGTGAAGCCCGTCTTCTCAGCCAGCTGCACGTTGATGGCACCCTTGATTTTATACAACCCGAACTCCACCATATGCTTGGCACCCATGGTGTCGGAGCTCTTTTTACCGTCATCGGTCGGTTCGCTGTTGACACTTTTGGTAATCTGCATGCTGTTGATATCCACGGGCGACACACTAATCGCCTGATGAATGGATACCGGCCCCCGAACGCCCACCGATACGCCGTCCTTGTCCTTGCCTTTTTTATAGGCGAAAACTTGACCGAAAGCTCTAACATCAAACCACTGCGCGCAGGCCTGTGCGGCGTATTCATCCTTAGAGGCGTAGGAGGTGATAGTTTGGGAGGCACGTTCGCTTAAGCTGCCGAAACCGTCATCGCGGCGCTCATCAGACTGGACGAAAATCTGCTCGCCCATGTCCTGAAGCCGATTGCGCAGCTTCCTTTTAATGCAAACGTCGGAAATTTCGCCGTTTCCGGTGTAGGTGGTGCGCGGACGGTTACCGTTTAGGGGGTCTCCATTTGGGTTAGCGTTAACGACGGATACAAGCACGACAAAGTCAATTTTATTTTCAAGCGCTTTCATAATTATTGTTCCTCCTTATTATTTTCATCCATATTATTTTCATCCTTGCTTTTGTAGTGGTTAAGCGCCGCCCGTTGCAGATAGTAGCCAATGAGATAGAGCTCTTCGAGCGGACGGTTGAGCTCCTCGGGTTTGTACTGCGCCCCGAGCTTTACCACTATTTCGGACAGAATATCTTTGTAATATTTTCTTGAGCCGGGCTTCATCCGCTGAAAATACGGGTTTAGATTGCCCTCAAGTATTTGCCATGTGCTCATAGGGTGGTTGACATAGGCGCTTTGCAGGCGGATGGCATTAGGCTCGCGTGTTTCGCCCACCGTATAGGTGGAGCGTTCCGCCTTTTCGAGCACGGCCAGCAGCCTGCCAAAAAGGTAGCTTCTATCGTTGTTATCATAGTCCAGCGTCATGTTGATGCTCACTCCTTTTGCTCTGTCATGGTGATATTTCGCGATTAGCGCACAGGTCGTTGAAAGAATTTGCTCGCGGTTGCCGCGGGAATAGGCCAGCGGTGTGGAGGCACGCAGCACCGCCGCATGCATAATATCGCGCGGGAGAGGTTTTTTATCCAGCATGCAGTACAAAATGCGTTGGTATTGTTCTTTCATGACCTTATCATCGGTCTCAAGAAAGTTATTCCGCTCGGTGCCAAACGCACAGCGCACAATCTGTTTGTTCAGCGGCGTCAGTTCTGTTGTGTAGGGCTTTTTGTCAAGCGTAAAGCGCGTAAAGTACCAGGAGCAGGTCAGCCCCCAGTCGGTAAGGCGATCGTAAAAATCTGAGGCCTTCAGCTCGTTATAGTAGATGATTGAAAGCCGCCCGGTCGTCGCGGCATCCAGCCCGATGACGACAATATCGTCGTTGCTGTCCAGTTCACCACGAAAGCCGTTTATCGCTTTTTTCAGCCGCACTTTATATCCTTCTTCGGTGTAGGAACTCGGCTCACTGTCGTCCTCAAGTGCCAGAGGACCGTCGAGGTTGACGACCTTTTTGCCGTTGGGGTTCCAGCAGATGTAGGTGCGTTTGTCCTGCGTGCCCGCAACGATGCCCTGCCGGGCAGCCAGCCACGACAGCGCATTGTGCGCTTTTTGGGTAGCTTCATAGCCGACGGCGCTGGCCTGATCGGCTGTTGCAAACCGTCCGCGGAAAGTAAAGTTGGCGTTATCGTTCGCCGAAATCAGCTTTGCGCCGTAATTGGCGGCAACAATGCCCTTCGGGTGATTGGTTGATATCGCATCTGCCTTGCCGGTTAGGTAGCAGATATCCTTTTCGCCGTCTTGCAACGCAGCATAGTACTGGATGTAGCTGTTAAACAGTGTTTCATCCTGCCAAACAGCATTGGGCTGGCTGTCAATCACCCGAAAACACACAAGCGCCTTTTCATAGACAGTACCGGATATCTTTTTATCCAGCAGTTTTCCTTCGGCAGTTTCCAAAATTCCTGCGGCAATCAGATCCTGCGTCATTTGCTTTTTGGAAATATAGGCATAAACGGCCTGCACCTTCGGGTGGGTATACGGCGATTGTGTCCAGCTTTGCAGCGCGGCGAGGTGCTTTTCAAATTTTCGGGCTGCCTTATCGGCGGCTTTTTCGTCCGAAAGATACTGTGCGAAATCCCCTGCGACATAGGAGAGCGTATCGCACAAAGCGTGCGGCGCATCACCGCTTGAACGCGAAGCCGACGCCTCCGTAACCGGTATAATGACTTTGCCGTTTTCTTTTTTTAGCTCGACGGCGCCGCAAAAGCAGCCTTCCTGATTAATCGAAATTTCAATCTGTGCATTGGCGGTCATGTGTGCCACCAGCGACAGCGGCACGCCCTCCACCGGCCTTCCGGCCATCTGGGCATTTGCCTCATAGGTTTGATACAGCTTGGACATCCATGCCATTTAAACCACCTCCGACTCTACCGGCGCAAAATTACCGAACGTTTCGCCAAACGGCTTGATCTCCATCTCCCGCACTGACCGATGGATGCACTGCTCCGGCGGGATAAACGCAACGATGCCCTGCTTCATGACTGCGCGCCACAGCCGTACTGTCATTTTGTCGCGCGTTTCATCGGAATAGGCCTCATCGGCGTAGGTGATGCCATGGTACATCACGCCGAAGTCGAGCTGCGGCGTGTTTTCATAAAAGCTTTCGCCCTCCCCGAAACGGCAGGGCTCAACATAGGCCTGACATTCCCGCGTGCCTAAAAAAACATCCCGCCGCCCGCCGCGTTCAATCATGCGTGTGGCAATGTTGTGGTGCTTGTGCTCGTTGCGGTCATCCTGCAATTCTGGTCGGTTATCGTTCCAAATAAAATGCGCCCGCACCTGATAGCGGCAGTCTTTCAAATAGGTGTAATAAGACAGGTCGTTTCCGCCGCCGGTGTACTTAATCGGGCGAATGCCCTTGGTTTCGGTCTGTATCTGATTCATGACGCGAACCGAATCAATGATCCAGATGAGCGTCGGTTTCCAGTAGATACTTTGCAAAACGCCCTTTACCGCCTCATAGGTGGGGATTTGGTAGGTGAATTTTTCGCCTCCCACGCGTGTGATGGGGTCGGAAAACAAGGCGTAATCTCCGCTGACTTCAAATTCCACGATATTGTTGTGCTGCAACTTGAATGCCTCCTTTCAAAAAATAAAATTTTCAATGGTTAAGCCGGTTTCGGCATGATAACACTGCTTGTCCAACACAATGAAGCGTCTTCCATCGTCCGGTGATAGCATCCCCTACTCTCGCAGTTTTTTGTGCTGATATTCAAAAATCTGCACGGTGTAAGGTTTTGCCTTTTCGATACAGGTTTTTAGAAAGCCAAAATCATAGGCTGCCTTTTGAGAAAACAGGTCGGCGATGATTTCATCCGCCTGTGCATTGTAGGGCACGATTATTTCGGTAGTGCTTTCGTCAAAGACCTCAAAAAGCTCTCCGGCGGTTTTAAACGCCTGATTTAAAAAATATCGGCCTTTAAACTCCGGACGTTCGAGATGCCTGAGATTATCCGCGAGAAGATCGAACAAATTTTCGGTTGTTCCGATGGGCAGCTTTTTCGGAAAATCAAATTTGCCCTTGATGTCATGGTCGCTAAATAGCAGCCGATAGTATTGCGCAATGCTTTTTTCACTGAGCAGGTCGCTGTCATAGGCTTTTGGGTTCTGCGCAAACTGCTGCAAAAGCTGATTGGCACACCGCTGCGCCGTCGCAATTTCCTGAAGCATCCCTAGCTTTTCCGCATCCTGTCTAAGCTTGACGATGTAAACGCGGCATATGCCGCTAAAGTCGAAGCTGCGGTTGCAGCGTCCGGCCGCCTGTGCGATATTATCCAGCCCCGCCGCTATGCGTATCACACTTTCGAAAGAAAAATCCACTCCTGACTCTACCAGCTGGGTTGAGACGCAGAGTATCTTTTCTCGGCGCTTTAAGGTACTGTTAATGGACGCAAGTGCTTCGGCCCGGTGCGCTGGGCACATGGCGGCTGAAAGGTGAAAAATCGTGCAGTCGCCGCAGCGCTGTTTTAACTCTGTGTACAGCTTTAGGGCGCTTTCTTTAGTGTTGCAGACAATTAGCAGAGAGGAGACGTCTTCCAACAAACCGGCCGAAAAATCGGCCAGATCTTCCACCGACATGCCGTAGGGAGTGGTCTTGTCGATGACAGTGGCTCGCTGAAACACATCGAAGAGTGCTGGGTCATAGGGCACAATATCCGCCGATTCGGAATACCGAATTGGCTTGGCGGTCTCATCAAAGCAGGGCTGTGTCGCTGAGGAGAGGACAATGGTCGCGCCGCAGCCATAGGCCAGAAAATTCAGCGCCATCGTGAACATACTGGTCGCCTTTTTGGGCAGCGACTGAATTTCATCAATGACGATCACAGCGTCAGCCAATGCGCTCATGCGGCGCACGGCAGTGGTTTTACCCGAGAACAGCGTGTTCAAAAGCTGAACCAGCGTGGTAATAATAATCGGCGATTCCCACGTTTCGGTGAGCAGTTCATAGCTGTCCAGCCTTTCGGGCTCTTCAAAAGTTTTAATGATATTGGAATGATGCTCGGTCAAGATGCTCTCATCCTGTATGTAGCTGCGGATAACGGCACTGTTCTGCTCCAAAATGCTTAAAAGCGGAATGGCAAAGATAATTCGCCTTTTGCCGTGCGCCTTTGCATGGTGCAGTGCATACCGCAGTGCCGAAAGCGTTTTGCCCGCGCCAGTCGGTAGCGTCAGCCGGTAAATGCCGTCGCCGTGCTTTGCAGCAAAATCCCGGCACAGGTCTGAGAAGCGGCTGCGCGCCCGGTTAATAGGCGTTTGTGCATTAAAACCCGCAAGCTTTTGTTCAAAGAAATCGATCTGTGCCGCCCACAGGTCTTGAGAGCCGCCGCGGTAACAAAGCTTTGTGCCGCTCATAAACTCCGCCGTGTCCCGCCGATCGCCGTCAATGACGGCTGATAAAATCATTCGCGCCGTCAATCCCGCCAAAAAGTGGACTTGGGACTTCTTTTTTTCAAAGCGGACTGAAAAGGCTTTGAGTAACGTGGTAATCTCGTCTTGCGCCAGAGAGAACAACCGGTCAATTTCGTCGCTTGAGGCACATTCTGACAGGAAGCTTTTCACTGCCTCGTCATAGCCGATTTCAGCTGCGTCCGTGTTTAGGCGGTGCTCAAAGCCGCTGGTGTTTTCAAGCGTGACGCAGTCAAACTGCCCGTGGTGCGCGCCAATTGCGTATACAAGAATCTCGCAGGTCATGGTGTCAAAGCCCTGTGGCCTGCCGGTGTGATATCTTTCAAGCAAATAAATACAGCCGCAGAAGGTGTGGTTCACGCTGCCGCGAACAACATCTTCTCCACGGGCTGCGCGTTTTAGATAATCCTGATATTTGGCAGTACATTTTCCCATATCATGCAAAAGTCCGGCAAGGTACGCTGTGTGGTAGAGATTTATGCACCCGAGTTTGTTTGCCGCATAATCCGCCACATGGAAGGAGTGGCTCGCGATTGACTGCACCATTTCCTCGCCGTTGATTTCAGTAATATGCGCCAGATTCTTGACCATACAATCACGTTCCTTACTTAATTTATCTTAAATAAATTATTGCAGCCAATAATCTAATGGGGCGTATTTTAGTCGAACAGCAAAATCCCAACATCTCTAAATTGTTATTTGTACCATAATTGACAGTTCGGTTATAACCATAATCCGCGCTTAGTTTAGGCTTCTTATTGCGGCTCTAGGCTGATGTTGAGCGAGCTTTGCCCAATTGCTATAACCAGCAGTTGAGAATTCCGCGTTATTGTTAATATCTTAATCAGATTTTATGATACGCAAAGGTTTCGTCTCAGCAAAAGTATGCATAATACAACTATAGCATCTACCCACCCCCAAGTAAATGTCTTATCTTCCAAATATATACAACGAAATTCCACATGTAACGCTGAAGAAATAGAGAAGGTAAACATTGCTTTCTCTTTTTTTTTCCCATTAAATTTCAGTTATATTCCATACCAAACAGTTTCCTTCTGCTCTGGGCTGGCTGCGCCCTATGCAGTTTGAAATACAAAGCTTTTAAATGCCTAACTTGGTATCCAGTTTTTCTTGACCTTTTCAACACCTTAATATATTACATTGACTATTGAATGGGTATATGATATTATGAATGCAAATTTAATAAAGTGTATGATTTTCTGAGGAAAAACCGAAGGAAATTAAAAGGGAATCCGGTTCGAATCCGGAGCAGCTCCCACTACTGTATTTGATGAAGAAAAGCAAAACCATTGGATTTAATCTGAGAAGGTGCTTTTTCACTGCACAGGCATTGCTGTGTATAAGTCATAAGTCAGGAGACCTGTCATACACATAACGATTGCCGTTGTCTGGGAGAGGGAAGGCGCAGCCGTTATATAATTGTTGTATATTGGTACAATGTTCAGTTGCTTCTTTGCCTGCCATACCACAAATTATCATAACCTATCAATTAAACTCTCGTTTTTACGGGAGTTTTTTAATGTAAAAAACAAATTAGCTTTTTTGATTTTACAAAAAACACTACAAGAAAGAGGAAAAAACATGAGAAAAACAAAGCTTAGCCTATTGCTGCTTGCGTGCATTTTGGCAATTACCGTATTTACAGGCTGCCAGAAATCTGCTGACAATAACAGCGATACTTTTGCGGTTGTCGATATGACAGGACGCGAAATTAGCCTTGATGCACCTGCGACTAAAATTGTAGCACTCTCCCCTTCCGACTGTGAAATTATATATGCGCTCAATGCCGGTGAAACCATTGTGGGTCGCGGAGAATACTGCAATTATCCCCAAGAAGTGAGCAACGCCCCCATTGTACAGTCCGGCTCTGAAACAAATGTTGAAGAAATTATTGCACTTAAGCCGCAGGTCGTAGTCATGAGCAACATGGCACAAACCGACGAGCAGGTAAAGGCACTTGAGAATGCTGGAATTCAGGTGGTTATCAGCGATGCTCAGGATATAAACGGTGTTTACACCGCCATCGAGCTGATGGGCAAGGTTGTTGGAAACGAAAAAGAAGCCGCAGCACTTATTTCGGATATGAAGAAATCTTTCAAAGAAATTACGGACAAGGTTACCGAAAACTCAGGTAAAACTGTATACTTTGAAGTATCGCCTCTGGAATATGGGCTGTGGGCTGCCGGTAAGGGTACGTTTATGGATGAAATAGCCACAATGCTTGGTGTTACCAATGCCTTTGCAGACGTTGAAGGCTGGGCAGAGATTTCAGAGGAGCAGATTATTGAACGCAGCCCCGATTATATCGTAACAATCACAATGTACTTTGGCGAAGGTACCCCTCCCGTTGATGAAATTAAAAATCGTAAGGGCTGGGGCAGCATAAAAGCCATTGCAAACGATAAGGTGCTTAACGCAGATTCCGACAAAATATCAAGACCGGGCCCTCGTCTTGCAGATGCAGCAAAGGAGCTCTATGAATTTGTCTATGAAGAATAAGCGTGAAGGCTTTGGTGTGCTCCATTATATCATTATGGCAGCAGTGTCATTTGCTGTATTCATATTGTGTGTGTGCGTCGGCAGTGTCACCATACCCGCCGGGGATACGCTCACCGCAATTATCAACACAATATTTGGTCTGCCGATACCGGAGGGGATTTCCGGCCCGATTATTCTATTCGTTCGGCTGCCGCGCGTGTTAAATGTAGCCCTTGTGGGCGCCTCGCTTTCGCTTTGCGGGGGTGCCATGCAGGGGCTGCTCAGAAATCCGCTTGCAGACGGCTCCACGCTTGGTGTGTCATCGGGTGCCTCACTTGGCGCAGTGCTTGCGATTGCACTGGGGCTGACCATTCCCGGTTTTACCGGCGGCGGTATTATGCTGATGGCGATACTTTTTGCATTTGGTTCGCTTATGCTGATGCTGTCGTTGGCACATAAGCTTGATTACTCGCTTTCTACCAACACCATCATACTGATTGGTACTGTTTTCTCTATGTTTGCTCACAGCCTCATCAGCTTGATTATTGCCTTTTCGGGCGAAAAGGTTAAAACCATTACGTTTTGGACAATGGGGTCGCTGGCAAACACAGGTTATATCAACGTTATTGTGCTGCTCGCCGCACTGATACTATTCGGTGCGCTTATTTTACGTTATTGCCGTGAACTGAACGCATTTGCCGTAGGGGAAGATAATGCGCGCCATGTGGGCGTAAATGTAAAAAAAGTAAAGCTTGTTGTTCTGGTTGCCGTGTCGGTACTGATTGGAGTTTGCGTTTCAATCGGTGGTACAATCGGCTTTGTTGGTTTAATTGTTCCGCACATGACCCGTATGGTAGCCGGCCCCAACCATAAACGTCTGCTGCCGGCATGCATGTTTTCGGGAGCGGTGTTTTTAATGCTTGCCGATTTAATCAGCCGCACCATTCTAAGCCCTATCGAACTGCCGATTGGTGTTGTAACCTCATTTGTCGGCTCGGTTGTATTTGTCTATATTTTTTACAAGTCGAAGAAGGTGAACTAGATGCTTGAAGTGAAAAATGTTACCGTTAAATACGGTTCTCTTACCATTATCGACGATGTCAGCTTCACGCTCGGGGAAAACCAGTGGCTGATGATAGTAGGCCCCAACGGTGCGGGGAAAAGTACCGTTATCAATGCAATTTCACAAGGTGCGCCCTATACGGGAACCATACTTTTTAACGGCACAGACATATCACAATGTAAGCCATCAAAGCTGGCAAGAAATATTGGTGTTTTAATGCAAAACCATTATGTAGGTTATTCCTTTACCGTTGGTGAAATTGTTCGGCTTGGAAGATATGCCTATTCGTCGGGAATTTTCGGATCGACCTCAGATGAGGATGACGACCTGATAAAAGATGCGCTTGAGCTGACCGGTATGAGCAAACTGGCCGACAAATCGGTTCTGACGCTTTCGGGCGGCGAACTTCAGCGCACTTTTCTGGCGCAGCTGTTTGCACAAAACCCGCAAATTCTTTTGCTTGACGAGCCCACCAATCACCTCGACCTTGTGTACCAGAAGCTGGTGTTTGGGCTGATACGTGACTGGATTGATAGAACGGGGCGCTCGGTTATATCGGTTGTTCATGACTTAAGCCTCGCACGCGCATATGGCACCAATGCAGTTTTGATGGATTGCGGTAAAATTGTTGCATCGGGCACCGCCGAAGAAGTAATAAACCAGCCGCACCTCAACGATGTATATGCAATGGATGTTGGCAGTTGGATGCGCAGTATGCTTGCCCAGTGGCAGTGAGAGGTACGGTGAATATGATTTTACATACCTTTGAAAACGGTGATATACTGCAAAGACGAGGCGATGCCATCATAGCCAAGCTCAACGGTATGCGCAAGGTGCTCAGCACTGCGCCGCATAACGGGGGGTATAAAAGCTCCCTAAAATACATATTCAATCATGGCCTTGAAACGTCGGGTGAAATGAAAGCGCCTACTTATGCGGAGCATATTGCCGCTATTGCAAGCGAGCTTTCGCTTGACCCTTTCTATACCTGTGGAATGAGCACCGCCGCAGACGTTGAAAATCTTTCACTCATAACAGAAAGCTTTGAAGATTTGAGTGTTACTGCTGCAGTAACGGGCGGAATAGACATCAATGCGGGACGTGCCGGAGACCCCGCATTTTGGAACGAAAGCAGCGGTATATTCACATATGTGGCGGGTACCATTAACATCCTGCTGTTTATCAATAAAAACCTAACAGACGGCGCACTTGCACGTTCTCTGGTCACCTGTACCGAGGCAAAAACTGCGGCAATCGGTGAGCTGCTGCTGCCCAGCTGCTATTCAAGCGGGCTTGCAACAGGTTCAGGGACAGACGGTACCGCCATAATTGCAGATGCGGAGTCTGCTATAACCCTAACAGATGCAGGAAAACATACCAAGCTCGGTGAAATGATTGGAAAATCCGTAAAAAGTGCCGTAAAAGAGGCATTATATCTGCAAACCGGAGCCTGCCCATCGCGCCAGTTTGATGTTTTTCGCAGAATAGACCGATTTGGAATAACAGCTAAAAACACAAAGCTTAAAATGGATGTTCAAAATAAGCGTGAACTGGTCGTCTTCACCTCGCTTTATGTTCATCTGCTCGACCAGCTTTCGTGGGGGCTTATCAATGAGCAGGATGCTTTATCTGCGGCAGAAAAGCTTCTTTTGCTGATGGGGATATGCCCGCAAAGACTTAGTGATTCCCATGCTGTTGGCGGTGCCATGCAAAAAATGCTTGAGGCCTATAAAGCAGGAATTGAAAATGATCTAGACTCATCTATGCCGTTATAAACAAGGTCCTCCCTTTGCTATTTTTTGTGCAGTTAGCAGACCGCACTTTTATTATAGCAAAGGGAGTTTTTTTGCCCTCCTCTCCGCTTAAGCTTTTTGAACCACTCGCCTAGCGAGTGGTTTTACTATACAAAAAAGTGCCATCGTAATCGATGGCACTTAAGCAACAAAATATAAATAGCCTCCCACAAGTGATTACAGTTTTAACCATAACACGTAATTTTCTTGCATTGAATTTTACTACACGCAATGTTCATACCTAGATATTATTCTACTTCTCTCAAGCGTTCTACTATGCTCTGTTTAACAAGGCTCTTATATCCTAGATGCGGAACAACATAAGAAATGAACAACATAAACGGTATACAAATCAAAATGGGTAACACCGTTAATCGATATGAAAAAAACCAAAAAACACTTTCAAAGGCGGCACCTAAAAGTGGACCTGTTGCTAAGCTCAGTATCAGGCATAGCGCCACGGCGCCTATGGTGTAATACAGACTTTCCCATATCAGCATAATTTTCAACTGTTTACCAGTCATTCCGATGGATTGCAGCATTGCGAATTCCTTTCTGCGGGCAATGATGCTGGTTAAAACTGCATTTAGGAAATTCAAAATACCAACTAGACCAATCACAAAGCTGAGAACACTTCCAAGAAGTAGAAACATATTACGGAAGCTCTCAAATTCAGCCCTATAGGTTTCCTTACTCTCATAATCATACTGTGCTCCCTCACTTTGGGTATATTCAGATAAAAACTTCTCCATTGCAGGGATAGATTCTTCAGTGGTGTCAAAAGCATAATACATGGTGGTATTGGAGCCTGTATCCCTGGTGAAGATTTCTGCGCCCAAAACAAATGCATCTGCACCGTAATATCGATAGCTTAAGCTATGCGGTATTACCACCAGCGCTGCAACTTCATATTCAACATCACGGTATTCCAAAATTCGCTCCTTAAAGTCAGCACCTTCCGGAATAATACTCTCATATACTTCCCCTGTATTGGGATTATAGTATTCCATTTTATCAATATGTCGAATTGTTACTTTATCCCCTAGCTTTGCCCAATGGCTGTCAAGCAGTGGATTTCCGTAATCATCCTCAGAATAAACAGCTGCGATATAGTTTCCCGATGAGTCGTTTAGCTTTTTAATGTCCCCATTAAGGGTAGTGATTTTTTTCAAAATAAAATCTTCCATACCATACAACTGTATACGGTCTGATATTTTTCCATCGGGCAGCCTTTCCGCCCGCTTAATAAGCAAATCCAGGTTTTCCGGTGTAGAATACACTCCGTTTTTCTCTCGGTAATACTCTTCTGGTGAAAACTCAAGCATGGGCGAAACTTGGCCGTAGACGCGCCCTCCATCTACAATTTCTCCTTGGCTCTGGAGCAGTGAAATGGTATCCTCCTCCACTGCCACGCCTCTCCAGCCCTGTGTTACCTGAAAATATCCTGCCTCGGATACAGTAAAATCCACTACAACATTACGAAGATATTTATCCATATCGAAGCCATTCGTAAAAGTGAATGTAAGGTTTAGTAAGATAATGGCCAAAGACAGCGAAATAACGGTAATTACTGTTTTTACGCGGCTGCGGCCCAAATTTGCAAGCGCCATTTTTGTTAGAGAAATGCCTGCGGTGCTTTTACGGGTACCCCTTTTACTCTTTGTTCCCTCTGCATACCGAACAGCTTCAATGGGTGACACATTGGCTGCTATCTTTCCCGGCTTAGTGCAGGAGAGAAAGACCGTCAGCAGTGCAAACAGCGCAGAGCCAATAAAAATCAGTGGGCTTGCACTCTTTGTATTCACAGTTACACCGTTTAGCTGTGCAAAAATTACCGGTGTGAGCGTAACGCCAACCAAATACCCTAAAAGCAGTCCAATGGGAATTCCAACTGCAGAAAGAGCAAGTGCCTGCTTTCGGATAATCCGTTTAAGCTGCTTGGGTGTCGTCCCAATAGTCTTCAAAAGTCCATAGAAGCGAATATCCCCGGCTACCGAGATCTGGAATACATTGTAGATAATCAAATACCCGGTAAAGATAATCAGCAGAATCAGCACTGCAATACCTGCCACCGTTACAGGGTCTATGCTATCAGCAAGCTGTGCACCGGTATATCCCCAGTTTACCCCTGTGGCAATATAGTTGGGTTGGCTCTGGTCTTGGTCCTGATAACCGTGATTTGCCAACACTTTTTGGACATTACCCTCGATGTTCATGGAGTTTTTGAACATCACATCCATATTCCACGTGCCGGTCATGCCATCTTTACCGATAGTTCCCAGATTTTTAAATATTTCTTCCACACGACTTTGCGGAATCAACACGTGATTGGCAACAATGGCCTCATCATATTCCCAGAAGCCACTAAGGGTAAAGGTTTCGGTCGTTTCCTTTCCATCTACATCAAAGGTCATGGCAAACTGCGTGCCAACCACAGGCTCGATTCCTAGCAAAGATAATACCTTGGTGTCGGTGGCAGCCTCATTGGTACCCTCCTTAGGAAAATTGCCCTGGATGGGATCTAGATACATCCACTTTCTTTGATTCTCATCCGAGTAGCCTACCTCTACATGGGATTTGTTAAAAGGAACGTCGGATGGCATTCCTACAAAACGGCGTAGCCCGTATTCTTTGATCAGAGGATCATCCTTAAACTCATGAAACTGCTCCTCAGTGAGATACTTAAAGCTGCCGTGAGCATATCCACCAGCCTGACGAAAGTTTGCCTGCTGAAAAGCCTCGTTAAAGGACATCCCTATGGTAAAAACAGTTGTAAAAAGCATAGCGGTTAAGGCGACAGCAATAACAGCAATGACATTGCGTAGGCGATTTGCCTTTAAGGCTTTTATTGCAATACGATGAACTGTTTTTTTGTTTTTCACCTTATGCATGGGGGCCACCTACAATCTGTCCATCCTCGATGCGGATAATGCGGTCTGCAAGCTGGGCAATTTCCTCATTATGAGTGATCATCACAATGGTTTGCTTAAACTTTTGTCCTGTGACCTTCAGTAAGCTTAAAACATCCTGACTGGTTTTGCTGTCAAGGTTGCCTGTCGGTTCGTCCGCTAAGATGATCGCCGGCTTAGAAGCAAGAGCACGAGCAATAGCAACACGTTGCTGCTGCCCACCGGAAAGGTTATTGGGCAAGTTTTGCAGCTTGGCTTCCAGTCCAAGAGTTTTGATGATGTCGGTGACATATTCGCTGTCTACCGTATTGCCGTCAAGCTGAACGGGCAGAACAATATTCTCGTAGACATTCAGCACCGGTACAAGATTGTAGCTTTGAAACACAAATCCAATCTTTCTTCGGCGGAAGATGGTCAGTGCCTCGTCCTTCAGGCTAAAAATATCCTGACCGTCCACAACTACATTGCCCGAGGTGGGGCGGTCAAGCCCTCCCAGCATATGCAGCAGTGTAGATTTACCGCTACCTGATGTACCTACGATAGCGACAAACTCCCCATTTCCCACAGTCATGGTTACCCCATCCAAAGCATGAACGGCAGTGTCGCCGCTGCCATATATTTTCTTTAAATCTCTGGTTTCAAGAATAGTCATATTAATATCCTCCATGAAAATAGTCTGTATCATGTTTGCATAATACAGACTATACACGATAAATCTTTCGAGAGCCTTTCTAAACTTCTCTCAAATCTAACAGTTTTGAAAGATTTTAGCTTTCAAGAGGAAGGAAAACGGAAAAGGTGCTGCCCTTGCCAAGCTCGGATTGCACTTTTAGATACCCACCCTCATCGGAGAGGATTTTTCTTGCAAGATATAGCCCTATGCCCACGCCTTCCTCGTCACCGACTGTTGGAGAGCGATAGAAGCGGGTAAATATTTTTGCTGTTTCTTCTTCGCTGATACCAATACCCGTGTCTTTAATGTCAATTCTGGCAAACAACTCATAAACAGCTACGCTAATACAAATACTGCCACCCTGCGGGGTGTATTTGACAGCGTTATCTACAATGTTATAAATAGCCTCTGCCGTCCATTTTGGGTCAAATGCAGCATATGCTTCCCTGTTCTCGCAGGCGAGAGCAATACCCTTACACTGAGCCTTCGGTAATGCTTGGCGCATCACTTCATCCAAAAGCGACTGTATATCGCTTCGCTTAGGCGACACTGCAATGATTCCCGTTTCCAGCCGTGATGTTTTCACCAAAGAAGCGATGAGAAAGTTCAGCTTTTCTGCCTGCCCTACTAGGGACTGCACACATTGTCTTTCTTTCTCGGGAAGAACACTTTCCTCTAAAATTTGAGCATAGAGCAGAATATTAGCGATAGGTGTTTTAGTCTGGTGTGAGATATCCGAAATCAGTTCATTTATCTTTGCTTTTTCCTCGGCCAGCTGAGCTTTAGTCGCACTATTTGCTGCAAGATAATGGGATAGCTTTGTTTCCAATGCCGACGTTTTTGTTTCATCAAATCCATTTTCAATTGGTTTTCCCTCTATAGCGTTGTCGATCATCTGATTTAGGCGGCTTATGGTTTTGTCCGTCTTAAATATGCTCATTCACTTCACCGCCCATGTATAACCGATTCCATAAACGGTTTTGATATACTGGGGCTTTGCAGGGGTGTCCTCCAGCTTACCACGGAGCCGCTTAATTGTGACAGATAGAGCATTTTCATCTACATATTCGGCACCATCTGTCCAAATGCGATCGACTAATAAACTCCTCTCAAGGGTGCTGCCCCTGTTATCCACAAGTACACGAAGAAGTTTTTGCTCTGTTTTGCTCAACTCAATAGGAACGCTTTCTTTAACAAACTCCATTTTATCAAAATTAAAGGCAAAGCCGTCCTGCTGGAAGCAGTTTGTATTGGCTACTGTTTGCTTTCGCAGCTGGGTATTCACCCTCGCACGAAGCACAGCAAGGCTAAAGGGCTTCGTGATATAGTCGTCGGCACCCATTTCAAGGCCTGTGACAATATCGGTTTCCATATCATTTGCTGTCAGCAAAACAACAGGGATATTACTGCTTTTCTTAACTTCACACAGTAAATCCAATCCACTTCCATCTGGTAGGTTAATGTCTAAAATCAGCAAATCCACGATGTCTTTTGCAAGGCTGCTTCTTGCCGTTTTAATATTGTGGTATTGCAAAGTATTAATCTCATTATTTTGTAATGCAAGCGCAATCCCGTTAGACAATGCCTTGTCGTCTTCGACTATCATAATTTGTTTCAAAAGCACAACTCCTTCAAGTGTAGTCTCCATAAACAGCTTGTCCACATAACTTTTTTATCGCGTTGTGGTGTGAAATAAACACACCAGCTAGCTCTGTAAATATTATAAATCAAAATGTTCAGCTAGAAAAGGGTATAGCAAATAAACCAGGCCATTACTTCTCCTATTGTAAAATAATGCTTGCACTCTATTTGTACTATAATACACCACAATACTATCTTTGCCAAATTGCTAAACTTCGCATTATCTATGTAACAAGCCCTGGGCCCCTAGGCTTTTCCTTTGTTGGAGGAGGCACCATACAGTGCCCAGCGGGCTTAAAAAAAGGTGAAGGCACGCTGTATCTGTCAGTTATCCGTGGCCTGTTTGATGGCAGTATCGTTGTCTATCGCACCAGCACGCTTCAAAATTGCAAACTGGTGTTTGATGGCTTTCCATATTCTTCTGCCAATTCTTTTCTTGTAGCACCTGCTTTGTGCCACGCTAGTCTATCATCTAATATCATGTAACCATTGCAAATAGTTAAGCATAGAATACTAAGGAGATGTAGCCCGAAATATACTCTCTCTAAATTAACTAAAAGGAGAACAAAAATGAATCTCATAAAGACCGATGAAGAAGTTGTTCTGCAAGCAGCACCAACCTGTAGTACAGGGCTGAACCCGAATTGCGGAGAGTGCTGTAGCATCTTTACAGATACCGCAAAAAGAGCTGCTTTTGGATATCAATTGGAGGCCGCTGCTTGCGAGTGCCATGATATTTGTGTCGAGGATGTTAGAGATATCTGTGTAAAAACCAGAACACTAACGTCTTGCATACCTTGTAATCCTGATGGAACCGCAGGTTGCAGGGGAGGATTCTTACCGGATGGACCACCGACCGTACAAAGTTTCCGCGTTTTGTGCGCGGAGGAGCGCCTAAGCCCTGCTACCGGCTGTGACCGTATCATTAATGACGTTGAGTTTGAAGTAGTATTGCGGTTTGGAAGCACCTTTGTTGTGGTTACTCCAAAAGATACCTTCAATTGCTTCTTTAATGAATTTGCCAGATTCCCAAGTGGTACGTTCTTCCCCAATGACAATACTGGGCTCAATCAATTTAGAAATGAGCTGGCCCTTATTGATGGTTCTTGCAAAGTAATTATCATTGATAATGTAAGAGTAGCCACATCAGGAAATGATTGCTTACTGGTAATTGACTATAAAGTAGTCGATAAATTGTGGAAGCATGAAAACCTCCTGGTATCGGCAATCAAACCTTATGCAGAAAACGTTACAGTTAAGCAAGAATTCGCCCAAGGTCATACAATCGGCGCTTGCACAGGCAGCGGCCCTTGCACGGGAATCGTCGTATAATAAGCTTAAATAAAGCTGTTTGAATATTTCTTTGAATTGTCATTTTCTTTGCCACCCTATTCTTCTTTGATGGATATTGCAAACAGTAGGAGGCTCCCCTAAAGGGAGCCTCCTACTTGCTTTTACTTTTCTAATAAAGCTTCAATTTTGGTCAGCTTTTCTTCTATTCTTTGAAGGCACTCAATCATTTCTTTTTGATGAGACTCCTGTTTTACTTCATCCATAGTAGTGGCTTGCTGATGCCAATACGTGCTTTTTTTATATGTTTGGTAATTAGGGTCTCCCAATTTCTGGTTTAAACCTTTTATTTCTTCTAAAATATTAACGTTTTGCTCAGCGGCTGTGGCTTCCTGCTCCACAGGCAATTCATCAGGCTCTACATTATTAACGCGATCATCCATCTCTCTTCGTTCCCCTTCATAATTTAATAAAAAATAACAACAATTCCTTTATGCAGCATCCATATAACTTAATTGCTGTAACACAATATGTATTTTAAAAATATTATATGATTAGATGAAGGCGTAGGCTTGCCATAAAATGAACTTATTTGCAATAACTAAAAAAGAAAAATCGAAAAAACTTTATATGGAAGAAGCAACTATTTATAACTTATATCAGAGGTTACATAAATTAGAAAATGAAGCCGAACCATTAAAATAAGCTTTATATTCTACAAAAACAATAAATAGCACGGGTAAACAGCTTATAATTATCCGCGCTTTTTATTTTTCACTCGGGCTAATATGCAACATTTTTGACAGCTATTTAGCTTATTGGACAGGCTTATACGCTTAATAACGTTTTATAGAAACTGACATATATTATAGAGAGAGGAGAGGGCTAAAAAACGGCATTTCTCACCAAAGTCAAATTAAAACATCAACAATGATTCATCAGTTATTTTTGATTCATAATTATAAAAGGAGCATTTAGTAAGTATGTTAGAACATCAAGCACAATCATTAGGCATAGCCCTTAAACCATTTGAAAACAGTGCAACAGCGTCTGGTTTTATAGTTGTAAATACCGGTGAAGACCCCTGCCCTATCCAGGTTACCAGTAATGTTATTACTACAGATGTTGTTAAGGTAATCATTGATAACACTTCGGATAAGGAGTTTGCTGAGGCTGGTGATAAGATTAAATATACCGTTAAACTTATCAATAATTCTTCTGTTGACATATACGGAGTTAAAATCGTAGATACAATATCGCCTAAAACTATTTTAGTCCAGGACTCAATTGTTCCCGTTCCGCAGTCCGACGAAACGTTAGAAACAGGCGTTACTGTAACCAGTTCCGGTGAGGTTACGGTTGGCAGTGTACCCAAAGGGAAAGCAGCAACATTGGAGTACAAGGTAACTGTAAGCGAAGGAGCAACCGGAGATATTATTAACAGTGGATTTGCTACACTTAAGTTTAGAGATTACAAAGGAAATGAGTATTCAGGCAGTACCGATCCAAGCACGGCAATTACTAGTGTTGCTGCAGCGGGCCTACAAATTGTACAATCGGCAGATAAGACCTTCGTAGCAGAAAATAATGAAGATGTTTTATATACCCTTATCATTAAAAACACCGGTACCATCAAAATTGCTGATATTACAGTAACAAACGCTATTCCAGAAGGAATGAGCTACAAGCAGAACTCAACATTAAAGAATGAAATACTTCCATTGACGGATGAAAATCCTGCTGATGGTATCTACATTGGGGATCTTAACCCCGCAGAAACATATAAACTTCAATTTAGTTTGACTGCATCGTTATAAACCAGATTTATTCTTAAATAGATTTACTCCAGGGAGATGTTAGATTGACAGAATTTATAAATGTGGCCCATGCACAGGGTGTGTATAGTGGCAAACCAATTCGTGCAATAAGCAATCCGTGGAAAATAACAGTACAACGTAAGCGCTACTGTGTTTGTAAGTGTATACACCAAACTTTCTACGTGAGTGATTTGTTTTGTAATACTAAATGTTATGTATATTACAATGGTGTACGACCGTTTCAATTGAATGGCAGGTCTTATATTCGGGTCGGGTATGGAGTCTGTATAAAATATAAAGATTGTGATGGAACTAAGAAAAACGTAACCAGAGAGGGCAGCGTATTGTTTTTCGAACCCACGAAACCGTATAGTGGTAACTATACGGTACATATTCCCAACCTGCCTTGTTTTAAGATTTGTGGAAAAACAATTACAGCAGACTTCTCCATTGTATTGCACGATTAAGTATTATGTTCATATTGCAGAATAAATTCAAGAACGATAAAGCTCAGATAATACTATCCTAGAATAGGATAGTATTATCCTTTCAGTTGCAGTAAAGTAGGTAACTGCCCCTCGGCTTTTATAAAAATGGCGGGTACATCAAAGTACCCGCCATTCAACTTATATTTCTTAAAATTATAGATCTCCATTAATGAGTTTGTTATATGAATCGGTTCGTTACCGCGGTGTGGAATAGCAGCGCCATGACGGAAGTTTTCTATTATGGCAAAAAGAATTGCAGCGTTATTAAATCATATTTTACTTGTCTTTTTCATTATCTAAATCTCGGCATCCTCACAAAATACTCGTATGATATCAGGATCAAATTGTGTTCCGGCACACCTTCTTAATTCATTAAAAGCATCTTCTTTGCTTATCGTTTTCCTATAAGTTCGCTCAGCTGTCATTGCTTCATACGCATCTGCTATAGTGATAATTCTTGCGACAAGTGGGATTTCTTTGCCTTTTATGCCCCGTGGATATCCGGCCCCATCCCAGCGTTCGTGATGGGCTAACACATAATCTGAAATGCTCGAATATGCATCTGCCGATTTTAATATGTAGTATCCGATTTCTGTATGTCTTTTTACCACTTCATATTCAGAATTTGTCAGCTTGTCAGGTTTATTAAGCAGATTGTTATCAATAGCAATTTTTCCTATATCATGTAAAAGGCCTGCCATCTCAACTTCGTGCAAAAGCTCCTGATCAAAATTTAGTGCTTCACCAATTTCCCTGCTTATCTTGCTCACATTTTCAGAATGAATTCGTTCCCTTTGATTTGTTTCATTTAAAGTTTTTAGGATAACCTGAATGGTTTTATTTCTCATGCTTTGGCTTTCAATAAGTTTTTTCCGATACATACTTTCTTCAGCCTTTGCATAAATCTCCATAATATTTTGTTCATTGGAATTCTTGGTTTCCCATCCAGCAGAGACAGAAATAACAATTTCATTAAGGCTGATTTGTTCAAACTTACGATAAATGCGTTTTACTATAGTCTCGGTCTCTATATAACTTGTTTTTGGCAAAAGCACGACAAACTCATCGCCACCTATACGTGATAGAATGTCATCCTCTCTGCAGCTATTTTTTATCGTTTCTGCAACAATCTGCAAAAGTTTATCTCCCATCTGGTGGCCAAAGGCATCATTCGTTAGCTTCAAGCCATTTACATCGAACATAGCCAACGACAAGGGTAAGTAGTGCTTTGTATCCAGTCTTTTTAATTCCTCTTCAAAAAAATGCCGATTGTACAACCCTGTTAATGGATCATGATAGCTTAAATATGAAATCTCTGCCTGCTTTTGCTTTTTATCTGTATAATCCCTAAATACGATTACTGCACCCGTTATGTTCCCTTCGCTATCTAAAATTGGAGCAGTACTGTCTTCAATTGGTATCTCGTCTCCATTTTTGCTTATCAACACCGTATAATCATCTAGCTCATTGATTTTACCATTTTCAAAAGATTTTTTTATCGGACTTGGGCACTTTTCACGGGTAAACTCATTGATAATATTAAAAACAGTTTCAAACGGCAATCCGTGCGCATCATTACTCGTCCATCCAGTTAAGTTTTCTGCCACCTCATTCATAATTTGTACATTACCGTTTTGATCTGTCGATATTACACCGTCACCGAGAGAATGAAGTGTTGTTTCGAATAATAACCGCTCCGAATTTATTACTTCTTTGGCATTGAGCAATTCTCGATTCTTTTCTTTCAACTTTGAAATATAACTTGAAATGTGATTTAACATAAGAGTAATTCCTTTAGACAGAATTCCAATTTCATCATTTCTTTCTAAATACCTTTGTGGCAAAGAAATAGAAATATTGTTGCTATAATCCTCCATTTCTTTACAAATTTTAATTAAAGGGTCAGAAATACGGGCACTTACAATATATGTTATCACTACCCCAATCACACCGGCGCCCAGAACAAATACCCAGAGCATCTTGCTAAGTGTACGGACATTCCCCAGAGCCTCAGCCTCCTCAAGTCCGTAAGCAACAATCCACTGTGTGTCTGCGATGGGTGCATAGCCCACAATTTTTTTAACCCCATTATAGGTATATGTACCGCTGCCAACCGCACGGGTGGTCATGCTCTTGGTAAGCTCCCCAAGCTCGCGTAGGGACTCATCGGTTTTCATGTTTTCGATATCATTATCCTGTGCCAAGACCAGATCGGTGTTCTTATGTGCCACCGTAACACCCTGATTATTGACCATGTAGGCATAGCCTGTTTGCTTGTAGCTTACTTCGCTTATAATCTCGCTCAGCGCATGTCCATTCCTTCTGCCGTAGATGACCCCTACCACTGCTCCCTGCTTATAAACGGGTGCAGCAAAGATAAGCACCAGTTCCCTGGTGGCACTGCTGATAATTAAGTCTGAAACTGCTGGCTCACCATTTAAGGCGGTTTGAAAATAATCGCGGGAACTGATATTAGTGGTTTCACGCTTGGCATTAAAAACAATGGCATCACCGTTTTTATCGGCAAATGCAAAAGCGAGATAACCTGTTCTTTTGGCCTCTGCTTCAAAAAAAGCTGTTTTTTCCTTCAAATGTCATACTTTCGTCCAGTAAAATTGGGTTTTGGGCAAGAGAGCTGATGTAGGTTAGGCGCTCGTTCACCTTTGCATGGATATACTGTGCTTCCTGCTGCGCCATATCCATTAAGTCTTCGTGGGTATCTTGCGTAATATCCCCCGTGACTCTAAATATGAATAGTCCGCCCAACCCTGTCAACATGGCAAGAATCACTGAGGTAAATATCAGTACCAGCCTGCTTTTAATTGATTTCATGATTTACCTCCTCCTTTACAATTGACCAATATAAGGATATGCGCACCTTGACCATAATCACGCAGTTTGAATCTTAATTGTAGTTACATTTTAACATAAATACACTTAAAATAGAAGATATTTTGTAGAATTTTGTAGAATTTTTAATGTAGATAGCACTGCTTTAATCTCTTTTCAGCTCACGAAAAGGTCTACCGCATGATACTGTTGCCTACCACCAAAGTGGAAAGTACCGTTATTGCGGCACCGGAACACAATACGTACAGGCCCCGAATGAAGCAAACCCCTTTTTGTCAACCTGTAATTGGCAGCAAGGCACATACTTTACAGATTGTTGTACCTTAGTTGACATTTTGTGTTATAATTGTACACAATCATACGCATAGGGGGAGGAGCAAGCCATGGCGGAGCAACTCAAACACCAAAAGAGCAAATTCCAGCTGCAGCTTGAAAAAGAGGCAATCAAGAACCTGCTCGTGCTGGTTACCGTCGGTTGCGCCTGCTTTTCGATCGCCATCTTTGGCGTTAACCTCCTCAACGCCAAACTAAACGCCGAACGACACCTTGAGGCCATGAACCACACTGTGGAGTCGGTGTACGAGTCGGTGCAGGGCTACCTTGACGATGAGGCGAACCGCTCAATCCTTGTACGGGCAGTCACAGAGCGTCAAGGCGGCCGGGAGGTGCAGTATTCGCTTAACCGGTACAACGTCTCCGCGCCAACCACGCTCGAAATAATCCTGAGCGACGCTGATAACCGGGTTGTTTTCACCAGCCTGGCACAGGAGGCGCTCAACCCCCACCGGCTTGCCTTTAACCGTATTGTCAGCGATAACGCCCTGCGCGGCGGCGAGGGGATATACAACACGGTTTATTACTTTTCGGGTACACGTTCCGAGTATGTTTTTGCCATGCCTCTTTATCAGGATGGCAAGCTATGCGGCTTTGTCCAGCTCTACCTTGACTCGGCCGGGTGGGCGCAGCTGCTGGACAACTACCAGTACGATGCCATCATCACCGCGCAAAATGGAGCGGTCATCTATTGTTCAAGCGCCCGCTTCCTGCCCGAGCGCAGCAGTAACCGCTTTCGCGGCAATCAGAACACCCACATGATCTCGCTGCGCGGCGTACGGTATCTTGTGTCGTCGCGTTCCTTGCGGGAGCGCGGCATCATCCTCTATTCGTTCATCTACTACCCCAAGAACTATCTTTACGTTGGCATCGGCGTACTCATCATTATTCTGCTAGGCGGCGTATGGTTCAGCCTGTCACTCAGGATGTCCGGCGACATGGCGGCCAAAAACGCCCGCTCGGTCAACCTGCTTGTCGATGAGATGCGCATTATCAATCACGGAGACAGCGGGCACATCATCGTGTTGGATACAGGAGACGAGTTCGAGGAGATTGCCAACAGAATCAACGGCATGGTGCGCAGCCTGGGAGAGCTGCATGGGCGCAACACCGAGCTGATACGCCTAAACAGCAGTATCGAGATGCGCAACCTGCAGGCGCAGCTCAACCCACACTTTATCTACAACACGCTGGAAACGATTAAGTTCCTCATCTTCAGCGCACCTGACAAGTCCGCGCATCTCATCGAAACCTTTACACATATTCTGCGTTACAGCATCAACAACACCAAGCAGGATGTCCTGCTACGCGAGGATATGATCTATATCAACGACTACCTGTACATACAAAGCACCCGTTTTGCCGACAGGTTCATCTGCACCACAGATATTGAGGAGCAATGCTACGGCTGTATGGTGCCCAAGCTGCTATTACAGCCGTTGGTAGAGAATAGCATCAAGTATGGTTTTATGGGCCGCATGGAGGTAACGGTCAGGATACGTGGCTGGATGGAGGAGGGCTATCTGATGCTTACCGTAGAGGACAACGGCATGGGCGTATCTGCGCCTGAGCTGGAAATCTTGCGGCGAATTATCTCCGATTCGGGGGTGGAGACTGAGCACAACGGCTTGCAGAATGTCGCGCGGCGCATCGCCTTGCAGTACGAGGCAGACAGCAGGCTGACCATCGACAGTGTGTCGGGGCAGCATTTCAGAGTCAACATCAAGTTGTATGCCAAGGGAGGGAAATCATGTACACCGCAATTATTGTAGAGGACGAGGATATTATACGCAGTGGGATACGGCACTCGGTGCCATGGGAGCAATCCATGGTGACGATTGTCGGGGAGGCGCGCAACGGTGAGGAGGGTATCGCCCTAATCGAGGAGCTTAACCCCGATATTGTGGTCACCGATATCAATATGCCGATTGTGGACGGTTTGAAGATGATTGCCCAAACCAAATACCGCTATGACTATGTGGCGATTATTCTGACCGGCTACTCCGACTTCCAGTACGCACGCGAGGCAATCAAGAACGGTGTCTCGGACTATGTGATGAAGCCGTTGTGCATCGGGGAGATGCAGGAGGCGCTGGAACGCGCGGTGCTAGAGTGCAGGAATATACGCATCCTGCGTCGGCGCAACGAGACTGTACAGGAGCTTCGCAGTATATCGCTGCTGACCGAGGATGTTGACAAAGAGCAGCTCGACCCGGTCGCTGAACAAATTATGGACTACATCACACGCAACTACGCCAGCAAGATAACCCTTGCCGACTTTGAGGAGGCGCTGCACTACTCAGAACGCCACATGAACCAGCGGTTCCAAAAGGCGATGGGCACAACCATCATCGAGTACCTCAACCGCTACCGTATTCAGAAAGCGCTTGCCATGCTGTGCCAGCTTAAGGATTTTTCGATTACCGACATCGCCGCAAGCTGCGGGATAGGAGACTATAAATACTTCAATCAGGTCTTTCGCAAGTATATGGGCTGCTCCCCCAAGGAGTACCGCATCAACATCAGTGGGTAGCAATGGAGAAAATCCCGAGCAAGGAGTTCGGGATTCTCTCCATTTGTTCGTTTATATGGGTATTTTTTTTATTAATATTTGCTAAAATTTAAGTAAGCATTATGCAATATACAACTGTAAAAGGAGGATTTGTAAAAATGAAAAAGATTTTGGCTACTTTACTGGCTCTGACAATGGTAACCATGGCAGGCTGCGGCGGTGCGCCGGCGGCACCCGCCTCCGAGGCACCCAAGCAAGGAAGCGACAAGCTGGTCGTCTACTCCCCGAACTCCGAGGGACTTATCAACGCGACGATACCGCTCTTTGAGGAAAAGTATGGCATCAAGGTAGAGCTGATTCAGGCAGGTACGGGCGAGCTTGTCAAGAGAATCCAATCCGAGAAAGACGCTCCCTACGCGGACGTACTTTTTGGCGGCTCATGGTCGCTGATGTACGACAACAAGGATTTGTGGGAGCCCTATGTATCGGCAAATGATGCGGGCGTTTTCGATGCGTACAAGAACACCTGCGGCTTTATCACTGGCAACGTTCTGGACGGCAGCTGCATTATCATCAACACCAATCTGATTGGCGATATTAAGGTCGAAGGCTACGGCGACCTGCTCAACCCCGCGCTTAAGGGTAAGATTGTAACCGCCGACCCGGCAAACTCCTCCTCAGCCTTTGCGCAACTGACCAATATGCTGCTGGCAATGGGCGGTTACGAGAACGAGACTGCGTGGAAGTATGTCGAGGATTTGTTTACAAACATTGACGGCAAGATCGTGGAGAGCTCCTCCAAGGTTTACAAGGGCGTTGCCGACGGCGAGTATCTGGTTGGTCTGTCCTACGAGGATCCCTGCGCGCAGCTGGTACGCGACGGCGCTCCCGTCAAGATTATCTACCCCAAGGAAGGTGCCGTTTACCTGCCCGCTTCGGCGACCATCATCAAGGGCGCCAAGAACATGGATAATGCCAAGCTGTTCATGGACTTCATCCTCAGCGAAGAGGTTCAGAACATCTGGGGCACCACCCTTACCAACCGTCCTGTCCTCAAAGGCGCCAAGACCAGCGACTTCATGCTGCCCATGAGCGATATCAAGGTGATTGAGGAAGATATCCCTTATGTCAGCGCCCACAAGAAGGATCTGGTTGCCAAGTACACCGATATCTATACCGATATTGCTTCCAAATAGTCATTTCAAACGACAATAATTAGGTTGATGGAGGATAAAGATGAGTAGAATATCTGTTAAGGACGCTGTAAAAAAGTATGATAATGTCACGGTCATCCATAACCTCAACGTCGAGATTAAGGACGGAGAGCTCTTTACCCTTCTTGGACCCTCTGGCTGCGGTAAAACTACTCTGCTGCGCATGATTGCGGGCTTCAATTCCATTGAAGCCGGCGACATCTGCTTCAACGACATTCGCATTAACGACATGGACCCCAGTAAGCGCAACATCGGCATGGTTTTTCAAAATTATGCGATTTTCCCCAATATGACGGTGCGCGGTAACGTTGCCTTCGGGCTTAAAAACCGCAAGCTTGACAAGGTGACTATCCAGACCGAGACTGACAAGTACCTGAACCTCATGCAGATTATGCAGTATGCCGAAAGAATGCCCAGCCAGCTTTCGGGCGGACAGCAGCAACGTATCGCGTTGGCGCGCGCACTGGTCATTACTCCCGATGTACTGCTCATGGACGAACCGCTCAGCAACCTGGACGCCAAGCTGCGCCTTGAAATGCGCTCGGTCATCCGTCGCACCCAAAAAGACGTGGGCATCACAACCGTATACGTCACGCACGATCAGGAAGAAGCCATGGCAATCAGCGATACCATCGCTGTTATGAAGGACGGCGTCATTCAGCATATCGGCACGCCCAAGGATATTTATCAGCGCCCCCGCAATGTGTTTGTCGCAACCTTTATCGGGCGCACCAACATCCTGCCCGCGCAGGTCGAGAATGGCGAGGTGGTGTTCCCCAACGGCTACCGTATCGGGATAGAGACGCTTGCATCGGTTCCGAATCAGGAAGTGCAGTGCTCGGTGCGTCCCGAGGAGTTTGTGATCACAACAAGCGACAGCAACGGCATAAAGGGCGTCGTCAGGGAGTGCACCTATCTGGGGCTGAATACCCACTACAATGTCGAGATTGATAACGCCGCCACCGTCGAGATTGTATCGGAATCCACCATTTATGATGAACTGCGCCCCGGCCAGCAGGTTAAGTTGCAGGTCAAGCGCGAGAAGATCAATGTTTTCGACAAGAACGGCGACAACAACCTAGTGCGAGGTGAGCGCAATGAAGGATAACAGCAAGTTCCGTCTGGACATATGGGGAATTATCACACTCGGTGTGATTGCCGTGTACGTGCTGTTCCTTATCTATCCCATGGCGCACCTTATTCGTCAATCGGTGATGGATCCCGATACAGGGGCGTTCACCCTGGATTACTTCAGCAAGTTTTTCTCCAAGAGATACTATTCCGATACGCTTATCAACAGCTTCAAGATATCCTTTGTATCAACGCTGGTGTCTATAGCAATCGGCACGCCTCTGGCGTACCTCTTTTCCATCTACAAGATTAAGGGCAAATCGGTGCTCAATATTCTGATCATCGTGGCATCGATGTCCGCGCCTTTTATCGGAGCCTATTCGTGGATACTGCTGCTGGGACGCAGCGGCGTCATCACTACATTCTTCAAAAACATCGGCATCGCTATACCCGATATCTACGGCTTCACCGGTATCGTGCTGGTTATGTCGCTGCAGCTGTTCCCGTTGGTATTCCTCTATGTCAGGGGCGCGCTTAAAAATATTGACAACTCGCTGATCGAGGCTGCAAACAATCTGGGCTGCGCGGGTGTCCGCTGCTTCTTCAAGGTTGTTGTCCCGCTGATCATGCCCACGCTACTTGCGGCAGCGCTGTTGGTGTTCATGCGCAGCTTTGCCGACTTCGGCACGCCCATGCTCATTGGCGAAGGCTTCCGTACCTTCCCGGTGGTACTGTACACCGAGTTTATCAACGAGGTCGGGGGCAACGACGGCTTTGCCGCTGCAATTGCCGTTATCGCCATCCTTGTGACCACTGTCGTTTTCCTTGCGCAGAAGTACGTCTCCAATAAGAACACCTTTTCGCTGAACGCGCTGCATCCCATTGAGGAAAAAGAACCCAAGGGTGTCGCCAAGGTGTTTACCTACCTTGTCAGCTATCTGATTATTGGTGTGGCGATCTTACCGCAGGTGTACATCATCTACACCTCCTTCAAAAAGACCGAAGGAAAGCTCTTTAAAGACGGCTACTCGCTGAATAGCTATGCCTCGGCTTTTGGTAAGCTGGGCAGCAGCATCCAGAATACAATCATCATCCCCATGCTTGCACTGATTGTTATCGTCCTGCTTGCGGTGCTCATTGCCTATCTGGTTGTGCGCCGTAGGAACGGCCTCACCAACACAGTGGATATCCTCTCGATGATACCCTACATCGTCCCCGGTACCGTGCTTGGTATCGCGTTGCTCACCGGCTTCAACAAGCCTCCGCTGCTGCTCTCCGGCGGTATGCTGATCATGGTTATCGCATTGGTTATCCGCCGTCTGCCCTACACCATTCGTTCCTCAGTTGCCATCCTGCAGCAGATTCCCATGAGCATTGAGGAAGCTGCCATATCACTGGGTGCCAGCAAGATGAAGACTTTCTTCAAGGTTACGGTACCAATGATGACGGCGGGAATTGTCTCTGGCGCAATTCTAAGCTGGGTCACAATGATCAGCGAGCTCTCGACCGCCATCATCCTGTTTACGGGACGCACCAAGACGCTGACCGTCGCGGTATATACTGAGGTCGTACGCGGCAACTACGGCATAGCCGCAGCATTATCCACCATACTTACCATACTTACAGTGCTCTCGCTGCTAGTGTTTAACAAAGTCAATGGCAGCAAGGAGTTTAGCCTCTGATTCACGCATAAAAACGACGGTATGAGATCTGAACATTTTTATTGAAATGTCCAGAATCATACCGTCGTTTTTATGCAAGTTTTTACATTATTTACTTTGGAGATAACAGTATTTGTTAAAATAAAATAATCTTACCGCTAGCACATGGGCACCTCCTATGAGAGATCGCCCTTTCTGTTCATACGAAATAATGGAGGTACATTTAGAGCCGGTTGGCTGCATATGTTCTTTGTGATATAAGCTCTATCCGTGCAGACGGCATGCCCGTGAATAACAAGAGAGGCATGGTGTTTATTTTTATATTTTATGGAAGCACATCCTTCAACCGTTTCAGCTCCTTAATTTTATTGACGTCTTTCATTGTTTATCAAAACCTCGGCAATACCATTTCAGCCTATGCAAAACGACCGGAAAAGTAACTTAAACAGATCTGAAAATGATATAACAGAAATAGTCGTTTGTAGTATATTAACAATATTTTAATAAACTGTTGAAATAATATACACAAGTGCTATAATGCTGCTATAGGAATCTAACGAAATGGGGAAGAAAATCATGAATCCAGCGGATAGCAAGTATAAAAACTACTTGCAAATATTAAGAGAGGAGCTCGTACCCGCCATGGGGTGCACAGAGCCGATTGCGATTGCCTACGGAGCTGCCAAGGCAAGAGATACTCTGGGCGGTATTCCTGACCGTGTGCGGGTAGAGGCAAGCGGCAATATCATTAAAAACGTAAAGAGTGTAATCGTGCCGAACACTAATCATTTAAAAGGAATTGAAGCGGCGGTCGCTGCCGGTATTGTAGCGGGAAAATCCGAAAAAATTTTGGAAGTGATTGCCGATGTCAGCGAGGAACAAAAGCTGGACATAGCCAGGTACATAAAAGACCACAACATTGAAGTTACAAATGCGAACACCGGTCTTATTTTTGATATTATCATTACTTTGTACAAGGGCACGGAATATGTAAAGCTACGAATCAGCCATTACCATACCAACATTTCACTTGTAGAAAAAAACGGGAAAATTCTGTTCCAAGTCGGCGATGTGGCTGCCAAAGAGGAAGGGCTTGCCGATCGAAGCCAACTCAATATCGAGGATATCATTGATTTTGCCGACACGGTGCTACTGGAAGACGTAGATAAGCTGATTGGGCGGCAGATCGATTATAATTATGCCATTGCCCAAGAGGGTTTGCGGGGTAATTATGGTGCCAATATCGGCCGTGTGATGCTGAATACCTATGGAAACGATATTAAAAATCGCGCAAAAGCGATGGCAGCGGCCGGGTCGGATGCCCGCATGGGCGGATGTGAACTGCCGGTTATTATTGTTTCTGGCAGCGGCAACCAAGGTATGGCGGCTTCTCTCCCGGTAATTGAGTATGCGAAAGAGCTGAATGTCGGTCGGGAAAAGATGATCCGGGCGGTGCTGCTTTCCGATTTAGTTACAATTCATCAAAAAACAGGAATTGGGCGGCTTTCGGCTTATTGCGGCGCAGTGAGTGCCGGATGTGCCAGCGCTACAGGCATTGCCTATCTGATGGGCGGACGGTATGATGAGATTGCTCATACACTGGTGAATTCGCTGGCGATTGTTTCAGGAATTGTATGTGACGGTGCAAAGGCTTCCTGTGCGGCCAAAATCGTTTCAGCGGTTGATGCGGGAATTTTGGGCTATTATATGTATGAAAACGGGCAACAGTTCTATGTAGGCGACGGAATCGTTACAAAGGGGGTGGAGAATACCTTACGCAATATTGGACGGCTTGGAAAGGAGGGCATGAAGGAAACCGATAAGGAGATTATCAAAATCATGATTGGAGAGTAAAACAGAAATTCCAACTAGCGATGCGATTATTAAATGTGGCTGGCTAAATCAGTCGAGCCCGACAGAGGAGTTTTAGTATGAAAAAAATTTTATCAAGTTTGCCTTTTAAGCTATTGGTAGGTGTTGTTCTTGGTATTGTGATTGGCCTTGTGGCCAACGAAGGCTTTATGAATTTTATAGTGGCCATAAAATACATACTGGGGCAGGTTATTTTCTTCTGCGTACCGCTAATTGTAATAGGCTTTATCGCGCCATCAATCACCAAGCTTGGAAGCAGCGCTTCGCGGATTCTGGGTGTGGCGCTGGTTCTGGCATATGTTTCGTCGATTGGCGCGGCAATCTTCTCTATGTTTGCGGGATACGCACTGATTCCCAACCTTTCGATTGTTTCTCAGGTCGAAGGGCTCAAGGAGTTGCCGGAGCTTATTTTCGAACTAAATATTCCGCAAATCATGCCGGTCATGAGCGCGCTTGTGCTTTCTGTTTTGCTCGGTCTCGCCGTTACCTGGACAAAATCGAAAACATGGATATCCATTTTAGATGAATTCCAAAAAATCGTATTGATGATTGTCACCAAAGTCGTTATTCCTATTCTGCCTGTGTTTATCGCAACCACCTTCTGCGGCTTGGCCTATGAGGGGACAATTACCAAACAACTGCCGGTCTTTTTAAAGGTCGTCTTAATTGTCATGGTTGGGCATTATATCTGGATGGCTTTGCTCTATGCACTTGCCGGCGCATATTCCGGTAAAAACCCGATGAATGTCATAAAGCATTATGGCCCAGCGTATATTACCGCTGTTGGCACCATGTCATCGGCGGCTACCTTGGCCGTTGCATTGCGTTGTGCTAAAAAATCCGATGTACTACGCGGAGATATGGTAGATTTCGGCATACCGCTTTTTGCGAATATCCATCTGTGCGGGTCAGTTCTTACCGAGGTCTTTTTTGTAATGACGATATCACAAATCCTATATGGCAGTCTGCCTTCAATCGGTACAATGATTATGTTCTGCCTTTTCCTTGGGGTTTTTGCTATTGGTGCACCGGGCGTTCCAGGTGGCACGGTTATGGCTTCGCTCGGCCTGATTGTCGGGGTGTTGGGTTTTGACGCTACCGGAACGGCCTTGATGCTGACAATTTTTGCCCTTCAGGATAGCTTTGGCACAGCTTGTAATGTAACCGGAGACGGTGCGCTTACACTTATGCTGACCGGGTATGTGGAAAAGCATAAAATTCAGGATCAGGTTCACGCGATTGACTTATAGGTACTAACGTTTTCTCTGTTAGATCAAAGAAGTGGTCGCCATGAAAACGAACCAATTGACCGATTTCTATTTGATGTTTATTGCCAACATCTAGTTTTGCTCAAGTAGAGAAAACCGGCAGATCAACGACATGCCGAAGTGATTGAGCGAAACCAATTATGCGGCCTTCATTGTCCAATTGCAAAAGATATTGGGGATATACCCGTTCAATGGCTACGCATATTTACCAATTCCCTCAAAATGCAAATACAATATTACTTAACCAAACCCTCGTTCGGATGTATACTGAACGAGGGTTTGGTCGTTTAAAGCGTGAACCGGTCGATGATAGTTGAAATAATAAACATATCGCTTAAGGACATTGGCCCCGCAACTTGAATCACGCAATCCAAAATCGAGAAACCGCTCTTCTTTCATCCAACCATTCGTTTGAGTGTTTCTATTAGATTATATGAATTATCGGAAGTTCATCTAAGACTTTGAGCATCTCATTATGCTCACAACAGGTAATTATGCCTGCCCATTAAATTGGAATTTATCAGACGACTAACATTTCAAATGGTTGTATCTCGGGAATCAGGTCAGTTCTTTGCACACTATAAAGAGGAACAGGTGTCTTAATCAGACAACTGTTCCTCTTGTTTATTCGCAATGAGATAAGCATTATATTTGGCATATCTGCCTTTTAACATTTTCATCTTCAAACCCTATGGTGACAAACCAAGGAAGAGCAATATGGGGGGTAGCATAAACATCAAAATCAAATATTATATAGCTTTTCAAGTGATTTAGGTGTCCTGTTGGCAATGGACGGTACTTCTGTACTCCTGTGGGGTTAAGCCTGCGTTCTTTTTAAAAACAATACAGAAATATTGTGGAGTGGTAAACCCAAGGTTTTTTGCTATATCGCCTAGCTTCATTGGTGTATCTTTAAGGAGAACTTTTGCACGTTCTATCTTTTTTTCAACAATATACTGCATAAGATTTTTGCCGGTCTGCTCTTTAAATATTCTAGAAAGATAGCCCTTGTGCACCTTCATTTTATCTGCAATGTCGCATAGTGAAATATCTTTTTCATAGTTTTTTCCCACATGTTTTTTTGTTCTTTCGACCAAGCTGCCAGCATCCTCTTCCATTTGACTCTCACAATTAAGAAGATACTGAAAAACTTGAGTAAAAAGCGCCTGCATTTCTTGCACTGTCTCCAGTGATTCCATCGTTTCAAAATCCAAATTTGCGCCTATAGTAGCTGCCTCAAATTGCTCCGCATAACCTTGTGCCAAACTAAATAGACGGTTGTTCAAATATTTAAAATAGTTAATTTCCATAAAACCATCCATTAAATTAATTGAATAAAGACTATTAATGAGAGGCAGGCATTGCTCATCTCTTGCGTACAGTAATTGTTTGATGCGTTTAATCTTTTTTTCTAAAATCTGTTTGTCAAAAATCTTCACTTTATTTGCAATAGTGCTGTAGGAGATATTGCGGTTTAAACCAATTAACACACGCATTGAACAAGCTTTTGTTGCTTGCTCAAACAGGTCGGAGATCGGCTGTAATTTTTTACTGGGGTTGGATATCCCTATGCTTACGGATGAGATACCGACCTTTTTTGACAGCATTCGGATAAAATTAGCCTGCTGCACCATGCTATTAAGCATATTTAGCGTGCTATAGCTGTTTTCAATTTGCGTAACCACCAAAAAACTGCCTGCACGCACGCTAACTGCGGGCAAATCATTCTTGCGCAGCTCCTGCAGAAAATTGTCTATCATCGCAAGCCATTGGTAGGTGCCTTTTGATGCCTTGTGCTTGCTATAATTCATTTTCCCCTCACCTTTGCATTATATCTGTGAATGTATTCTCCTAATGCAATTACATTTTCGATGCTGCCATTCGCAGGTAGAATGTCACCTACATTTAAGATGGCACGCCCGCCAAATGCCTTTATAATTCTGTCTGCGTAACTGTAAAGCGCCTCGACAGGTGTACCGTCGCAAAATAGTGCGGAAGGTACGCCCACAAACGCCACCATGTTTTCACCCAAACTGTTCGCAAGCTCTTCCGGCTCATAATTAAACATTGGTGCAGGGGTACAGCCATCGAGCACATCAAAGCCGGTATCTTTCATTAGTGGTAACAGGCTTTTCAGGTTTCCGTCCACATGAGTAGAAATCATTTTGCCTGCTTTTCGCAGTTTGTCACCTGCTGCTTGATAGAACGGAATGCAATACTTCTCATACCATTCGGGCGAAAACAGGGTAGAATCGGCATGGTCGCAAATAAGTACCAAAGAACACGATGATTGGCATGCGAGCTCAATCAGTTCCATATCTTTTGCTGTTTGAATCTTTTCATATTGCCGATAAGCGTCCTCATCGTCATACAAAAAATAAGTTGTATTTTCAAAACCCAGATGCTCGTGCAAAAGCTTTCCGAACGGAGAACGGTTTACCACTATATCCGCCTGTCCTTGTTCCCCGATTGCTTTAATCACCCTTTGGATATTATCATCTCTTAAGCGAAAATGTGTTGCTTTTAAGACTTCAAACAAAATTTCCATCTGCTCCACATCATCCAGCATATAATCTACTGAGCACCAACTTCCATCAGCGGCAAGCCTGTAAGTTCTTCTTAATACGCCTTTTGAAGTTGTAAAGGTAACGGTTTTTGTGTCTTTTGCAATTTGCTCATCATAGGTTACTCCATCTGAATAATACTCTTCGTACCAATCCCGAATGTGGGCATGCATCCCCCAGTTGTATTTTTTATAAAGATCCATTAGACTCAGCCCGTAAAACTTATCGGGAATACCGATTCCTCTTTCTAATTTGATCGGGTCATCGTCAGGGATGTAGACGCCCGGGCCATACTTCAGTGACTCACCTGGGTTGCGATGTTGGCCTAAGTACCAGTCGGTCACATCCGGAGCAAATGGTATCTGCTGTGGGTGCTTCAAGTTACACACATCAAAAAAAAGCTGCCTATGTGTCATATCTATCATCCTTTTTAATCATAAGGTTCTGCCTTTTTTATTTTTCGGACTGATTTTATTTCCAATATCTTTGGTTGCGACCGTCATGGTTTCACATCAACTTTACCTTCCGCAATGCTTTTTGCAGACGCGTTTGTAAAAAGGGCACAAGGGCGATTGCAACCAAAAATGTTGCGCCTATCACTGCCTACTGTCACAGACGTTATATTATGGAGAACCTATATCACAAGCTGGTATAGGTTCTCCGTTTACATTATTCGGTCTATTCAGCTTGATCCTTCATGATTTCTTTGTAAACATCTTTGGTTACCATTACAGCGGGAGTTCTGAAGTCCGCGGGAATTTCTTTGCCATTTACCAGATATTCCATCATATTCTGTGCCGAGTAGGCACCGACATCCTCATAGTTGATAAAAGCGGTGGCTTTGAATGCGGAGCCTTCCGGCTTTGCAAATTCAAGCTTTGCAAGATATCCGCCAATTCCGCAGACAACAGCGTCTTTCTCTAAGCCTGCTTGCTCCAGTGCACGTGTGGCACCTGCTGCTCCTTCATCATTAATTGCCATAACAACCCACTTTTTAATTTTTGGGTTAGCAGTAAATGTAGCAGAAGCAGCATCAAAGGCTTTTTCCTGAGGGCCGTTGTAATCTACACGAAACATTCTTTCTGCCGGCCAGTCAGGAAATGCTTCCATCCATTTTTCTTTTGCTCCGTCTGTTCTGGGTACACAGCTGGAAATTTGATCTGCAGCCAACAGCAGCACACCAACGTCTGTGTCAGTCATGTTATTATCTTTTGCATATGTGGCTGTCCATTCTCCACAGGCCTGCCCAATTGCAAGTGCATCAATACCTACGAACGGAGCGATAAACTTGCCGCTTTCATCCATCAGTGGGTCATCACAAGCAATAACAGGGATACCCGCATCCTGGCATTTCTGAACAGTTATTGCAGAGAGCTTTTGGTCGGGTACACACACAAGAATACCGCTGGCGCCCTGTGTAATGGCATTGTCTATTGCTTGCAAGTAAAGGTCGGGGTTCATTTTAGCATCAATAAACATAAAATCTTTCGCGCCCATTTCAAGACATTTTTGCTTTGCTGCTTCACCCTCACCGATAAACCACTGCTGATCGCCAGATTTATAAATACCCGCAATCGTAATGTCTTTTTTGGGTGTAGCCTCCGGCGCAGACGCTACAGCAGAATCTGCTGGTGAAGAGGCCGCACTGGATTCAGCCGGTTTTGAAGCGCATCCGAACATGCTCAAAGCAATTGCCGCAGAAAGTACAAGTGTCAATGCTTTTTTCATTTGAAAATCCTCCTAATAATTGATTATTGAATCAGGCTCCTGCCTAACAGAAAACAATTATAAATATGCCGGATAGTAGTTAACGCAGTTCTATTTGCGCGCTTTCTGGAACGCAGATAATCGAACGACAATGCCAGAAGCAGCAACGCGCCTTTTGCAACATTTTGCCAGAAAGACTGAACATTGAGCATGATAAGACCGTTGTTAAAGCCTTGTAGAATAAACAGGCCAATGAACGCACCAAAGATAGAACCAAAACCACCACTCATAGCAACACCGCCTAAAATTGCCGCGGTGATTCCATCAAATTCCAAGTTTGTGCAAGCCTGAGGTTGTCCTGTGTTCATACGTGCCGCCAGTATCATACCGCCCACTGAAGCAAGTACGCTCATATTGACGAAAAGCTTGTAGGTCGTTTTCTTAGTGGAGATGCCCGCCAGCCTCGCCGCGGTTGGGTTGCCGCCAACTATGTAAATTTCTCTGCCAAAGCGGGTCTTTTTCAGCACAATGCCAAACACCACAAAAATTAGCAGCATAAAAAAAATAGGAAAGGTTAAAAAGCGTACACCAAATATTTTTAATGTTCCCATTTTCAAAAACATAGAGTTGGTAATCAGTACACCTTCACCGTTTGAAATAATAAAGGCGAATCCACGCACTATGGACTGCAACGCCAGCGTTGCAATAAATGCACTGATTTTAAGCTGTGTAATAAAAAATGCATTACAGCATCCAATAAACACGCCCATTAGTATAATAAGCAAAATAGTTATTGGTGCAGGAATCCCTGCCTGTAGCAGTAGTGCAGCCGCTACCCCTGCAAAAGCAGCAGTAGAACCAGGGGATAAATCCATGTATCCTCCAATAAGCAGCATCGACTCACCCACACAAATCAAACCGGTAAGCGACGCGGATGTTAGGATATTCACCATGTTTCGGTCGGAAAAATAGTTTGGGTTTAAAATAGAGAACACTAGGACGATGGCAAAAAACGCAATGATCAAACCAATGTTTTCTGACTTCATCATACGTTTTAGGCCTAAGGTAAACTTTGAATTCTCTTTCTCAATTGTTTGGGTTGGCATTAAATAGCCACCTCCTTTTTAATTTTATGCTCATCCACCATAGCAAAGCTTAGGATGCCCTGTTCGGTAGCATCTTCACGTTTGATGTTGGCTCTAACTTCTCCGTCCTTCAATACTATTATCCTATCGGATATCCCGATGACCTCGGGTAACTCGGAAGAAATCATGATAACTGCAACACCTTGTTTTGCGGCGTTACACATCATTTGATAAATTTCAGATTTCGCACCGACATCAATGCCTTTTGTTGGCTCGTCAAAAATAATTAATTTAGGTGTCATGGCCATCCATCGTGCCAGAATAATCTTTTGCTGGTTGCCACCCGACAAGTTAATTGCTTTTTGCTCCATATGAGGTGTTTTAATGTTAAAGTTTTTGATAGCAGTCTTGGTGAATTCCCGCTCTTTTTTAAAATTTACAAATCCGGCTTTGCACAAGTCATCTAAAATTGCAAGAGACGTATTCTCTCGTACCGGACGAATAAGTGAAAGCCCCTCCAATTTGCGATCTTCCGGACAAAGCGCCACTCCCATATTCATTGCATGACGCGGGCTTTTCGGTGCAAATGTGTTTCCGTTTAATAGCATTTCTCCCGAGCTGATTCGATCTACGCCAAACACGGCACGAGCTATCTCTGTTCTGCCTGCACCTGCAAGGCCGGACAAACCAACAATCTCACCTGCATGCACCTTTAGACTAATATTTTTCAGGTAATCTGTGTTAATGTCCTTTAATTCCAGTACAACATCACCGATTTTATCATTTCTTGACAGCGAATTGAACACATCACCCAAATCTCTGCCCACCATTAGTTGAATTAATTCTTTGGTATCAGTTTCCACCGTCTTTTTTACAGCCATCAGCCTGCCGTCTTTAAACACCACTACCCGATCGGTAATTTCAAAAATTTCATTCATACGATGTGAGACATAGATAACGACCTTACCTTCGTCCCGCAGCTTTTTAATAATTTTAAATAAAATTTTGATTTCCGATTCGGTAAGCGGAGCAGTGGGTTCATCAAAACAGATGATTTGGGCATTTCGGTTGTACGCCTTCATAATTTCCACCATCTGCTGGTATGCAACCGATATGTCTTTCACCTGAACATTCGGTTCGATGGGCAGCCCAAATTCATCAATAATAGCCTTTGCTTTTCGGTTGAGCTCCTTAAAATCAATAAACCCATTTTTCAGCGGCGGATTCCCCATGAAAATATTTTCGGCCACTGAAAGATACAATGCCAGCTGTCTTTCCTGATAGATGACACTGATCCCCGCCTTGATTGCCTCATTTGGGCTATGGAAGGCCACCTCATTGCCATTTATAAAAATTTTACCGCCTGTATGATGATAATCTCCATTCAATATCTTGAGCAAAGTCGATTTCCCCGCTCCGTTCTCGCCAAGAAACGCTACAATTTCTCCTTTATCCACACCAAAGCTCATATCGTCCAGTGCTTTCACGCCCGGAAATTCCATACATATTTTTTCAAATTGCAGGTATTCCGACATTTTAATCCCCCCTTATTACTTTAAAACATTTTTCAAGACCTGCATAAAACCAAATCTGTTTACGTTTTACGCTTTCCCTTCGCTTCATACATTATAAACTGCTTCGAACTCTCTGGGAGTTATAAAATTTTCACTTTTCATTATAAAATATTAACTATTGCCTTGTCGATGTTATCATCTCCTCTTGCTTTTTTGACAGCCTAATACAAAGCATTGCGGAGAATTCAACGATTATTTTGTTTTACTGCTTCCCCTTCTGGAGCACCGCTTATCCGGGCGTAGGAGATGTGCTTGGTACTGTAATCATACGACAATGCATTAATAGAATTTTTTTTGCACGTTAAAAAAAGAGCACGTTCAGGATGCCAATTATGGCAATCCTCAACAAGCTCGGATGATTATTTTCAAGTATATTGAAACCTATTATAGCACCAAACGCTTTCATTATGGCCGGATTTAGGGGGCAGGTCACCTTCAAATCGCTTTTTAATTCGCAATTACAGGTATAAAAAATTAAAAAATGTTAAAGCCCCCGAATTCTCATTTGGAGAGTCCGGGGGCTGAGGATTAAAAAACTATTCACTGATTTCTTCTATGCACTTGGCATACTTAATCTTTGTACTCAAGAGCTCGGTTTTAACCTCATGAGTTCATCTTCGACTTATATAGGTGATGGATAAATAATATGGGCTAAAACTAAATAACAAAAAAGCGGAGCTGTTCAGCTCCGCTTTTTATTAAATTCTTTCTATCGTGGCTTTACTAGCCGTATCTAAATCAACTTTTGCATCCATTTTTAGAATAAAGATAGCTATACAGGATTCCATGTCTAATTTCATCTGTAATGATTTCTGTTAGCATGTTAATATGGGTACGATTTTGCATAGCATAAAGAATCTTACGATATTTCTGTACGGCATTTTGTTCGCCCATCAATGCACGACTTAATCCTTCACAATAGGTGTTGGGCGGAGTGAATTCTTCTCCCTGTGCCTGAGGAATCATATTACCAGTTAGTTCATGATATAGTTGCCGAAATAAACCATAATGGCCAATTTCATCGTCCCGTATTCCCATTATAATTTGACTATCCTCATAGGAAGGCGATTTTTCAATTAACCAAGAATAAAACAATCTGTCCTCATTTTCTCCGGTAATGGCCTGTTGTATTAGCATAAGTGCATTTGGCAGATTTTGTGGATATATAAAAATATTATTATTTTGCACTGATGGAGCTGCCATTGTTGGCACAGCCATCATTTGCCGTACATACGGATTACCTTGCATATAAGTATTAAAGTATCCGCTATCATCGCGAAAGCTATTGTTCATTGCATCATCTCCAGAATAGTATTCTCTATATTATATGAACCTTTTGCCAACTTGCTCCTGAAATTACATATGAAAAAGCGAAGCCGAAGCTTCGCTCTTATTATGCGCCACCTCTGTGGTAGTGCCTGCACTTCCAAACGCACCCTTTGGATAAAACTGCATACACTTTCCACAGATGATACATTTTTCAAGGTCAATCAGATAGCGGGACATTAGTGATTTTGTGGATTCTTACTTTCATTCACCGCAATAGTGTTCCTTAATAGCTCCAATCAAGGCTACCACGCGCTCATCCAGAATTTGGTAAACCACGTTCATGCCCTGCTTCTCGGAATCCAGAATTCCCGCTATTTTTAGCTGGTTCAAATGCTGAGATAATGCAGAGGCCGTGATATTCGGAGTGAATTTATGGATTTCCCCCACGGTAAGCGGCCTCTGAATCAAGGCGCACAGGATGAGCAGCCGGTGTTCGTTGGCTAACATTTTAAGCAATCCTGCTATCTTCTTTGCCTGTTCTTCCACAGCCGACGCACTCCTTTCCTTGTTTGAGTTTACAAATCCCCTGTGTCATCGTTCCCATCGGGCAGTAAACGCACCACGACCGGGGACGGAACAGCACCATCGTGGCAAGGCCCAGCACAGTGGATGTCAGCATCACGCCGAAAAAGCCGAAAGCAAACTGTGCAATCCAAGGGGCGACCATGCCAACCTCAGCCCATTGCCAGGGCAGCTTAAACATCCACAGAAGCGTTACCGTCTGCCGCAGCGGTGCTCCGGTAAAAACTTGATAAGTACTGAACAGCATTAGGCCGAACATAGCCATGAAAAAAGTCATAAAGCCATAGCGGAACCAGCGGCTGCGCAGAAATTTTGGGGGCGGTACGTTGCGGGATAGCTTTAGTTTGCCGCCCAGCACACCGAACAGTTGCCCGCGTCCGCAATAGCGGTTGCAGTACGCCTTGCTGCCACCGATGACAGCCACCAACAGAGGAATCACAAAAAACAGCATCCCCATCCATGCGAAAAGGATATTGCAGAGACCAAGCGTCAAATAGAGCAGCTCGGCGATCCAAAGATAGTCGTACCAGCGTTTTTTCATACCGCCGCCCTCCGTTCCACGACTGTGATCACAGCGGCGGGACATACCTTGGCACATTTACCGCAGCCAATACACGTTTTGGCATCAATACGGGCGATCACGCCTGATTCTATTCGGATTGCTGCTTTTGGGCAGACTGATACGCAGCACCCGCAGGCCACGCATTCTCTGCCGACTTGTGCAACTCTAAATATTGCTTTCATAGATACCTCCAACAATAAAGCATTTAAGATGTTACTAATATACTTCATTATTGTGTGCTTGTCAAGGTATCACCGATCAAAGAAAAAGCGACGAATCGGAGTGAGTGTTCCTGCTCACAGATTCGTCGCTTTTTCTCTATCGGTTTTTACATTATGGCATCACGGTGCTTCAGCCTCTTCGCCAGTTTCACCAGCTCATACCAAAGCACCGAAACCGCTGCGAGGCCCAGCGCCGTCAATAGTATGGGCAGGGGCAGCGCGACCAGCTTCAAAACACCGGACAGCGGCGTGTAGAGGATAAACCCCAACAGCGCCAGTGTACCCAGGTTGACCGCCCACATCACACCGTCCTTGGCGAGGCGGCGGGCAGACTGAAAGACAAAGTCATGGTCGGAGCTATTGACCTGCACTAAAAACAGGTTTGCCAGCATAATAACGGCAAGCCCCATAGAACGGGCCACAGATGCGTTGGCGGGATTACCCGCTAACATCGTGAAATAAGCCCCAAAGGAAGCCACGAACACGGCCAGCCCCTGCAAAACGCTCTTGCCCAGCAGCCCGGCGGTGAGCAGCTTTTCCTTGGGGTCACGGGGGTGGCGCTCCATGATGTCACTCTCGGCTGGCTGGCGCTCCAGCACGATGGAACAGGTAGGGTCAATCAGCACCTCCAGCAGCACCACATGGAGCGGCAGGAGCAGCAGCGCGGTGGGCGCGATGCCTAGGAACGGAGCCAACAGGGATGCCAAGGCGATAGGGATATGAATGGTAAAAACGTAACCCACCGCCTTACGGATATTATCGTAAATACGGCGACCATCCTTGACAGTTTCCACGATGGTGGTAAAGTTATCATCCATCAGGATGAGGTCGGCGGCTTCGCGGCTGACCTCGCTGCCCCGCTTGCCCATGGCGATGCCAATGTCGGCGTATTTGAGGGCGGGCGCGTCGTTGACTCCGTCGCCGGTCATGGCGACGATTTCGCCGTTTTCCTTAAATGCCTTGACGATGCGCATTTTATGCTCTGGTACCACACGAGAGAAGATGAAAACATGCTTGACAGCCTCCCGCAGTTCCTCGTCGCTCATGGCATTCAGCATATCGCCGGTAATAATTTCATCCCCGTGGGGCAGGCCAATCTTCTTTGCTATTGCCGACGCCGTGATGCCGTTGTCGCCAGTAATCATGACCACACGGATGCCCGCCCGATTGCAGACGGCAATATCAGCTTTCACACTCTCGCGCGGGGGATCCGCCAGACCCACAAGCCCCAGCAGTGTCAGACGGCAATCTGTAATGGAGGCCGGAACCTCCGCTTCACTCTTCGGCTTGGCCACGGCGACGGCGATCACCCGCAATCCTTGCCCGGAGAGCTCCAAATTTTTGTGCTCCGCTTTCGCACGTTGTTCGTCGGTCAGTTCACATACGGTGAAGATACGTTCCGGGCTGCCCTTGGCCGCAATGAGAATTTCCCCGTCGTGATGCCAGACGTGGCCCATCATTTTCAGCTCGTTGGTAAATGCATACTCCGTCAGAAATCCACTCTCCTCAAAAAGGTGACTGTGCGTGATACCATGGCGTTCGCAACAGGAGAGCATCGCCTTTTCCATGGGGTCATAGGTATCGGTTTCACAACCAAGGCCCATCGTCTCCACCATCGACTGCTCGTCACCGGAGGCCACCCACAACTCCTGGACGGACATCTGATTCATGGTGATGGTGCCGGTCTTATCCACGCAGAGGATGCTCACCGCACCCAAGGTTTCCACGCTGGGAAAATTGCGCACCAGCGAGTGCTTTTTGGCAAGCCGCCACGCGCCCATAGAGAGGAACACCGTAAGGATGACGGGGAATTCCTCCGGTATCATAGCCATGGCCAACGTCACGCCGGAGAGGATACTCTCCACCAACCGATCCATAAAATTATGGTTGGGAATATCCATCCAAGTGAATACACCCACCAGCACGAACAGTACACCCGCGATGATGGCGCAGGTTTTGACCAGCTTGCCGGTCTGCTTCTGGAGGGGGGTCTCTTCCTGGGGCGCGGCGGCTACGTTCTGGCCGATTTTGCCGTATTCTGTGGCCGCGCCGATTTTATCCACCCGCACGGTAGCGGTGCCCTGGGTCACCAGCGTTCCAGCATAGCAGTAGTCCTTTCGCCAGTAGTCGCCCATCGGCTCGGCGTTTTTTTCCGGCACCTTCCAGACGCCTTCGGCTTCGCCGGTGAGGGAACTTTCGTCCACACACAGGTCGGCGCACTTGGCTACCACGCCGTCGGCGGGAATCTTCACGCCCTCACAGATCATCATCAGGTCGCCGGGGACGAGATCGGCGCTGGCAATGGTCTGCTCTGTGCCGTCCCGGATCACGGTGATATGGGGCGCGGATAAATCTTTCAGAGCGTTCAAGGTCTTGTCGGTTTTCCACTCCTGGACGACATCGATGCTGATGATGCCGACCACAAAAACCAACATGATAAGGCCATCCCGCGGCTCGCCCAGCACGAAGTAGATGGTTGCCGCCACCAGCAGCAGCAAAAACATGGGCTCGCATAGAATATGGAGTACCTTTTTAAAAAAGCGCTCCTTTTTTTGTGGCGTCAGCTCATTTCGACCGTACTGCTCTTGGAGGCGCTTAGCCTCCCCGGCGGTCAGCCCGGTCAGATTTGTGGATGTGTTTGTCATAAAAGAATCCTCCGTTTCCTGCCGCGCAGTGCGACAGTGTCTTGATTTCTCCTATGGCACTCCATTTCAAAAGTCGGCTGCTCCGTCAGGGTATAAAAAAACACACCTGCGGAACATACCACTGTCCCACAGATGTGTCGATACTCCATCTGCTGCCGCCTGCAAAAGCGGCCCGGCCCCACGCCCTTTCGGGCATCGCCTGCTCAGTTTGTACTGTTGATCTTGCATCCCGTATCGGAATGTAATGCAGTGCAAAGAGATTGTATTAAATTATATGCAGCTATGGGCGATTTGTCAACTGACATTTTGAAGGATTGTGACTAATACATTCTTTTATTATTAACGATACTATCTATTATCATTAGATAGAGGTGACAATATGGACAATAAATTTATTTGTGATAGAATCAGTGAGTTGCGTGTGCAGAAAATTATAGCCAATTGTCTTTATGCTGGAGGCACTTATTCTTTCGAATGCTCATCTTAGTTGCAACGGCAATTTCGTAAATCATTCTTTTTTCATAACTGGTACAGTCCTCTACAAGCTGTATCAGTTCTGTCTTATATTCTGCAGGATCGTTTTCCTGATTACCGTTTAACAGCTGATCTACTGTTATTCCAAGAGCATCCGCAATCCTTATCAGTGTTTCTAAACTTGCGTGCTTTTTAGCCGTCTCGATATGACTTATGTATGTCATCGACATATCGATCCATTCTGCTAAAACTGCCTGGGAGATTTGCTTTTGCAAACGGATTTCCCTTACCCTTTGGCCGATAATTATAAAATTTAACGCCATAAATTACCCTCCTATTATGTAGAATACTGTCATATTTTACATAATAGGCTATTGCCTGCCATTTCATCTATATCTCCGGTGATTTGTATTGCCAGAAGGTTAACATCTAATAATAATTGAATTATTTTGCTTTGAAAATGAACCACAGGTCTACCTGTTGACCTGTGGTTCATTTTCTTTTTGCCCTATACCTTATATAATTTTTTAAATACCATATTTACAGGAGAGATAGGCAATGAGAGAAAACGAAGCACATCTAACGGACAGTGAAAGCCAAAAAGCACGAATACGTGCACGATATAAAGGAATTGATCTGGAGGAACTTGATATCATCCCAGCTGCACCAAAAGATAATTTCTATGAGGACACAGCTGAAAAGAGAGTGGCCATATATGCACGAGTCTCTACGAATGATCCGCATCAGACATCTTCCTATGAACTTCAAAAAAACCATTATACATATGTTGTCAACTGTCATCCAGGCTGGAATCTAGTCAATATTTATGCTGATGAGGGTATCTCTGGCACATCACTCCAACATCGTGACGCATTCGTAAATATGATAACCGATTGCCAAAATGGAAAAATAGATCTGATTGTCACGAAAACAGTAGCGCGTTTTGCACGAAATATACTGGATTGCATTGGCTGTGTACGTCAGTTGGCCGCCATGCAGCCGCCCGTCGGTGTCTTCTTTGAGACGGAAAATATCTACACCCTTAACAGCGACAGTGAAATGCTTTTATCCTTTATGGCCACAATGGCTCAGGAAGAATCACATAATAAAAGTGAAATTATGAATTCCTCTATCGATATGCGGTTCCGCAGAGGCATCTTCCTGACTCCTCCACTGCTTGGCTATGATCAGGATGAAGAAGGAAATCTTATTATTAACGAAGCCGAAGCCGAAACAGTACGCTTAATCTTCTTCATGTACCTCTATGGATATACATGCGCTCAAATCGCCGATACCTTGACCAAGCTTGGACGCCTCACCAAGAAAAACTATTCATCATGGTCGCCAGGCTCTATTCTGCAGGTTCTGCAGAACGAGCGGCATTGCGGCGATGTCCTTGCACGAAAAACATGGACGCCGAATTACCTTGACCATAAATCCAAGAAAAATAAGCAGGATAGAAATCAGTACCGTAAACGAAAAATTATCATGAAGCCATCATTTCCAGAGATGATTTCATCGCAGTTCAGCGCCTAATCAGCAATGCTCGCTACGGCAATAAGGGAATTCTTCCTGAACTGAAAGTCATCCCTGAAGGTGCCTTAAAGGGTTTTGTATCCGTAAATCCCCGATGGGCGGCCTTTTCTGCTAATGACTACATATCTGCATCTGAGAGTGTTTATGAAAACAGAGATCAGCTGCCAGCAGAGGGGCTTCTGATTAAAGTACAGTCCGGCGATTTTGATCTGTGCGGATTTGAAATTGCACGTTCTCAATTCTTTGACACTGCAAGAAAACTATGCGTCACTTTTTCTGCTGACGGTATTGTATTCAGTACAGAATGCATCCGGAAATTCGAAAAGACACTGTACATAGAAATGCTTATTCATCCAGGCGATCATCTACTCGTAGTCCGCCCTTGCACAAAAGAAACCAGAAATGCTGTGCGCTGCGCGAATCTCAATGAAGGGCAATATTATTCCCGCCCCGTCAGCTGTGCGGCATATATAAAAACACTGTATGATCTTTTCGGCTGGAAATCAGGCTGTAAATATCGTATGAGAGGCATCCACCGACGTAAAGACAATGAGACGGTCGTAATCTTTGATATAAAGGAAACGGAAATATTTATACCGCAGGATACATAAAAACACACTGCATTCCATCGGTGATCCTGAGCATGTATTGCTGCTGGTAAATCCAGAAGAACGAACACTTGCGGTTCTTCGCAGTGACAACTCTGATACACGGGCTCAAAAAATTACACAGACATCACCATCGAATCAAAAATCAATTGAACTGTACAGCCGGTCTCTTGTTAAAAACCTGCGTGATTTGTGCAACTGTTGGCAGGAGAATCAATCATATCGCCTGTATGGCGAAATAATTCCTAATGAAGGAGCAGCTCAGTTTCACATGGACGAATCCGTCCTGATCGATCGGGCTAAATCATAATACCATGGGAGAACAATGTATATATAAATTAAAAATCGACTCATTTTTCAAACAACTGATTCCGCCGCTGCCGACGGAAGGACTTCTGTGCCTGGAAGAAAGTATTATTCGCGATGGATGCCGTGACCCGCTGCTTGTTTGGAACAGCACTATTCCGGATGGCCATAACCGTTATGAAATATGTACAAGCCTTACATTAACCATCCCATCCTGGATCAGCTCTATTAATCGTACCCGTTCTGCGTCCGATTTCAATGATGTCACTGATAATGCGTGCCGTAAGCAGTTGAAAACTTTGATTTACATCAAATCAACCCCGTAAAAGTCAGCCGCCGCAATGGCATTAACTATGTTTTTAATGGCCAGCATACGATAGAAATTATTGCAATCGTATCCGGAACACGCGAAATTCCGGTTTGGTGTATGATTTATAATGATCTGGAATATACCCAGGAGGCAGATATATTTGCGAACCAGTTAAAGTATGTAAAACCGCTGTTGCCCTATGAAATCTTCATGGCAAATGTTGAAGCCGGCAACGATGACCAGCTTATCATCAAATCTCTGGTAGAATCATACGGTTCATTTATTTCAAATAATAAAGTTCCCGGAGGTATTTGTGCGGCTTGGAGTACATTTATCGAAAGTTTGGATTCCACGTGTTAGACCGTACTCTGCGTCTTTGTATTGGAACATGGGAAGGTGACTACAATTCACTTTCTTCAAATATGCTGAAAGGAATTGCTCAGTTGATTGTTGCTTTTGGTGACCTCCTTAAAGACGATATTTTCAAGAAAAAAGTCGGTGTTTTTTTCGCAAAAGACATTGGGCGGACAGCAAGGGAAAGAAAAGCAGGTTCTCTTGGTTATTCCGAATCAATGCTTCTTGCATATAACAAAAAAATGAAAGCTCCGCTAAAGTGGTCAAAATTATATACAGCCAAATCAGCTATGGCTGATGACGGCTATGACACAGCAGAAGATGAAGTCCGCCTTGGCGAAGACGAACCCATAGATAAAAATTGAACAGGAATATGCCAATTGATGTTTCAAAAGTCTTGTACAAAGGTGAATAAATCCCGCCAATAATAGAAGAACAGGCGGTACATTTTGTACCGCCTGCTTCTGCTTTAATGGTTTGCCTCTCCGGTGTTGTCGGAATCACGGTTTCGGGTTCTGTTGATCCCTGCACTTCAATGTTCTGTAAAAATAGCAATCCACAGAAGGATACCGCCCCGGATGCGTTCTCCTAATCGTTGGCCATTTATCTAAGTCATAGGAGCTATAAAATAGCTGTTACTGTATTTGATAATTGCTCAAATCCACATTCTGAAATTCCACGCGGGTATATTTTTCCGCCCGCGGCAGCGGACAGGTGCAGTCGAATCCCATCTTGGCAGCCATTCCATCCTTTACAACAGGGTTCAACTCGTGGCCGAACGCATTGGGAATGATGATAATATCCTTTGCGGGATCACAGCGGGTTACCATCGCCCGTTCCACATCTTCGGTGTCATAAAGATTCACATCACTGTTGACGACGGTTACCATCTGCAAAGCGGGAAAAGCTGCAAATGCAGCCAGAATAGCGTTTTTGGCCATGCCGTTCTGTGGCGGATCCATCTGAAGGATGGCATGATAATGGCTACCGCCATGGCTGAGATACACCTTTTTTAGCCCCGATACCTGCTTGCCTACCGATTGGAAAATACCCGCCTCCGCAGTAAGTCCCACTGAATTCCAGACCTCTTTGCCGGGATGCAGCATATGGATCACAGGATCTTTCTGCATGGTGATCTCCTTAATCTTCACCACCCACCGGTCATCCTGCGACGCATAGTACCCGCTCACCTCGCCGAACGGTCCTTCCGGCTCGCGGATATGGGGCAGAACTTCCCCTTCCATAATCAACTGGGCATCTGCGATTCCCTCGGGCGCCACCGTGTGGCTGCAGCAGAGGCGCGCCGGCTCTCCCAAAAGGTGGGAAGCAACTGCCAACTCGTCAACCTCAAGCGGCGCGGCTGAGCTGGGCGTGGTTGCTGCCACGTAATAAGCCGGATGTACACCATTGTTGATGGTAATTTCCAGAGCCTCTCCCCGTTCCTGCGCCCGTTCGTAATAATTACGCAGGTGCCGCCCGGTGTCCATCAGGATACCAAGCCGATCCTTTCCAGTCACCATGAGGCGGTGAATCGAGGTGTTTCTCACACCGGTATCCGGGTCTTTCGCAATGATGATGCAGTTGGAGAAATAGGGACCGCCATCCAGTAGCGCCAGCGTGGGAATCGGCAGCTGTGTCAGATCGGGCTGTTTCATCCGTTCCTGCTGCGCGGGCGCGTCTTCCACCACCACAGGTGCCACCGGCGCGGAACTCATGCTTTTTACCGCGTCTGAAAACAGAAACGGCAGCTTTTCCGCAGTGGTGTCAAAAATGGCGGCGAGGTTATCTCGGTTCCACCACATCCCGCTCACCACAGGATATTTCTGGCCTTTCAGCCGATCGAACTGGAGCACCTGTTTTCCTTCCAGTTTGGCACAGATACCAGCCATCTCGTGCTTGAGATCAACCTCTGTTATGACATGCGCCAGCCGCCCCGCCTGTTCGAGCTTATTAAGACATGCTTTTAAATCCATTGCCATCGTATCTTCCTCATTTCATCTTATCTTGGTCTGCCTGTATTCCGATAAGCAGCGTTTCAAAAACCTTTTGTGCATTTTCTTGCAGCCACAGCAGGTCATCATTCCGCGGCTGGTCGATATGGATTCCCATCGTAACACAGACGACACAGTTCAGCTGTTTCGCAGCCGCTATCGCAAATTTGCGTGCAAGCAGATCATCCCGGTGTCCCGGTGCGGTCAGGGTTCCTGCGCTTGCAAGCCCGTTAACAGCCGAAGGCAGGCCGAGCGCACTCGCTCCGATATGCGGCGCCTCTCCCCCATAAATTGCCATAAGCAGATCATTCCCAATAAAGGCAGCCTGGCCAGAGATCTGAAAACGTCCTGTTCCCACGTGGTGCGAAAGAAATTTCATTATGCGCCTTCCTTTCCGGCTGAAACGGTTCCCTTCCATGCTTGAAAACCCTGCGGATGCAGGCCGAACTGCAGCAGCGCCTTGCCGAGCACATGATCCACCTGATCCTCTAGCGTCTGCGGAGTGTTGTAGAAGGTAAGCATCGGGGGAACGATCGTACAGCCCAGCTCGTTTGCCGTGAGCAAATTTCGCAGATGCACCTTCCCCAGCGGCATCTCGCGCGGCACCAGAACAACCCTCCGGTTCTCCTTGAGACATACATCCGCCGCACGCAGCAGCAGATTGTCCGCGTATCCGCAGGCAATCCCGGCCAGAGATTTCATGCTGCACGGTGCGACGATCATTCCATCGGTTATGAAGGAGCCGCTAGCAATCAGCGCGCCCATATTCTGCGGATCATACGAGTAATGCGCAAGAGAGGTCACATCATCAACCGATAGCTCCGTTTCTATCCTCAGGTTGCACACCGCGCTGTCGGTCATGACCAGATGCGTTTCTACTTTTGGGAAAGTCCTAAGGATTTGCAGCAGACGGTAACCAATCCATACGCCACTTGCGCCGGAAATTCCCACAATAATACGCTTCACCGATGCCAGCCTCCTTTTTGAATATAAAACCGGCCGGTACCTGCCGCGGGTCGCCAGTTGCGGCTCGCAGCCAGATCCGGCCGGTTGGTTTGTATTGTTATTCGGTAAGCCCGATTGAAGCATCCAGAATCTGCACCTGATCCTCATAACAGATGATCGGGTTAATATCCAGCTCCTGCACCTCCGGGTGCTCCGCCAGATAGTGGGAAACAGCAGATACGATGGAAGATAATTCCTTCAGATTAACCGGGGTGCGGCCTCTTGCGCCGTCAAGCATCGGAAATCCCTTGATTGAACGAATCATACGCAGTGCTTCCGCCTCGTCGATCGGCGCCATGCGGAACTTGATGTCTTTGAATATCTCGACAAACACGCCGCCGATTCCAAACATCACCACTGGGCCGAACTGCCGATCCTGCAGACCACCGATGATGCATTCGGTACCGTTTGGCACCATGGGGGAGATTAGAATGCCATCAATCACTGCATTGGCGTTATACGCTTTCGCATTGGCCAAAAGCTGGTCATAAGCGTCCTTTACTTCATCGGCGTTCATGATTCCCAGTTTGATTCCCTTGGCTTCGGTTTTATGGATGATCTGGTCGGAGACGATCTTCATGACCACGGGATAACCGTATCCCTCGGCGGCTTCCACCGCCTGCTGCTGCGATGTGGCAAGGGTGAAATCTCCGGTTGGTAAGCCGTAAGCCTGCAGCTTCTTTTTGGATTGGTATTCATTCAGAAACTTAGACATTCTGCAGCCCTCCTGTTTCCTGCTCCTGCAAAAATTTCAGGCGCGATATCACATTTACCATTGCCTTGGCCGCTCTCTGCGGCATCTCAAAGGTCGGGATTCCCGCATTTTCCAGCATACCGCAGGCTTCTCTGACCCAGTTCCCGGCCATGAAACAGGAGTAGACGGGCTTGCCCAGCTCGCGGGCGATCGGCATCTTTTCACAAACCACACGCGCAATCTCATTGGGCACTAGGAAGGTGGGGGGCACGCTGAACAGTAACACCGCGTCAACATTCTCGTCTCGCAGAATTGCTTCAAGCGCATCCGCATGCTGCGGGCCGTCCGCTCCGGCGGTCATATCCACATATCCGTCGGGATGGGAGATTAGTGCCATGGGCGGCAAGATCTCCCGCAGCTTCGCTTTGGTTTCTTCGGAGAAGTGTGCCAGCTGCGCGATTCCGCCCGAATTGCCGATGACATCCATCGAGATGACACCCGGGCCGCCCGCCTCGGTCAGGATGGCGATTCGGTTGCCCTTGGGCATCTGTGCCATCGAAAATGCCTTTGAGGTATCAACCATCTCCTCGATTGTATCTGCACGGATGATGCCTACTTGCTCAAACGTGCCATCAAAAATATTGTCGGAACCGGCCAGCGAGCCGGTGTGAGAAGCGGCCGCCACCGCACCAATATCGCTGCGTCCCACCTTGAGGACGATCATCGGCTTTTTCTTCACGACATCCTTCGCAGTTTCAAAAAAATCACGTGCGTTGGTCATTCCCTCCATATACATAGCGATAACCTCAGTGCTCAGATCGTCCTTGTAATAACGCAGAATCTCCTCGGTGGTAACGTCACTCATGTTGCCGACATGTCCCCACTTGTTAAAGCCCATTGGAACCGGCTGGTCGCACACAAAGCTGAGCAGTGAAGCGCCGACCGAGCCGCTTTGTGAGATAACACTCATGCCACCCGGACGCTGCGCAATATCCGCCGCGAAGGTGGTGTCAAGATGATTCTCGGTGTTCATTACACCGACGCAGTTGGGCCCGATCACCCGAATACCGGCGCGTTTTGCGATCTCGAGCATCTTGCGTTCCATTTCGATGTTTTCCGGAATTTTTGTCTCGCTAAAGCCGGACGCCATGACGATGGCAGCTTTGACATCGCCGCGCTTTTCTGCCTGCTCAAAAATCTCCACGCAACCCTTGGCCGGAATGGAAATTTCGATCAGCTCCACCGGCTCGGGAATGTCTAGCAGCGATTTGTAGACGGGTTGGCCTAAAATTTCGGTCTCCTTGGGGTTAACGAAAAACACCTTTCCCTCAAACCCCAGCCGAATCATATTGTTAGCAACCTGGCAGCCCGCTTTGTAGATGTTGTTGGACGCGCCAATAATTGCAATGCTTTTGGGATAATAAAAGCTATCTAAAGACATTCAATCTCCCCCAGTTTCATTAGAGTTTCATATCGTTTTTTCGCCGCTTCGGTGATGGACGCGATCGTCTCGGGATTAATACGGTTAAACCTTTTCTGCATTCCGATATAAGTCGAGACTGCACCCCAGTCGGTCGGTTTTTGATTGATGGTAATCTTTCCGTCTTCCCGCTCAAACTGCAGCCACATACCGCATTTAACTGCCAGCTTAGCGACCTGAATCGCCTGCTCGGTTGGGAATTTCCAGCCGGACGGACAAGGCGTCATGATATGTATAAAGCTTGGCCCGTCCTTCGCGGCCGCTTTCGCGATCTTGCGCTTTAGATCTTTCATATTGGCGACAGAAGCGGTGGCCTGATAGGCCAGCGGCGTGTGCAGCAGCATAAAGTCAATATCTTTGGCCACTTCCTTTTTGCCGGTGGGGGTCGTTTTTGTCGCAGCACCCAGTGTGGTCGCGCTTGAACGCTGGTTTCCGGTGTTCATATACGCCTCATTGTTATAGCAGATAAACAGTGCCTTGTGGCCGCGCTCAATAGCGCCGGAAAGCGCTTGCAGACCAATGTCGAAGGTACCTCCGTCGCCGGCAAGCCCCATCACAGTAACATCATTTTTACCCTGAATTTTAAGCGCCTCTGATACGCCCGACGCAAACGCGGGCAGACTCATAAGAACGGTCTGAACAGAAGGGATACCCCATCCAGTTTCATCGCCGCTTCCGGTTAAAATTGCTGAACAGCTGGGCGGCGTCATGGTGATGGTTTTTGGTCCCAGCACCTCCATGGCCGCGCGTCCGATCAGTTCCAGCGGACACCCCTGACAAGTGGTTAATCCTTTGCTTAACAGATCCAGCTCAGGCATTCTCAGCACCTTCTTCCTTTAAGTCAATCCAGATGGGATTACAACAAGGCACACCCTGCGCCGACAGTTCTTCTGCCTTCGCAAATACATCTTCTACCGTTTTCTCCCAGATATCGCGTCCACCTAATCCAGCGACAAAATTATAGGTGTTGGCGTTGTTGCCGCTCATCTTCATGCAGGCCAGCACCTCTTCAAACAGCGGACCAAACGAGCCCATTGCGGAAACACGGTCGATTACCGCCACATTTTTAATGCCTTTCAGTGCGTTTGCCATTTCCTCCTTGGGGAACGGGCGAAACGCTACTACACGCACTATGCCGACCTTTTTGCCCTGTGCACGCAACTCGCGCACCACATGCTGCACGGTTCCGGCCATCGAGCCCATACAGACGATTACCGTGTCGGCATCTTGTGTGGTATCGCACATGACGCGGCCGTAGCTGCGTCCGAACACCTGTGCAAATTCCGCGAACCGTTCGTCCAGCACAGCAGCTGAGGCTTCCATCCCCTGCGCCTGCGAATGCTTCAGTTCGGTAAAGATAGCCGGAGAAGTAAGGTTATCCATCGCGTAAGGATAATCGGTGTCTAGATGTAAGTTAACTGGCTGGAAGGTACCAATAAAACGCTCGGCTTCCTCCGGGTCAGGCACATCCACCGGTTCGGTCAGGTGAGAGCAGAAAAATCCGTCAATATCTACCATAGTAGGGGTCAGCGAGCGCTCGTCCTCGCTGGTGCGGTAGGCGATCATTATAAAGTCCAGCGCTTCCTGCGGGCTTTTGGCAAACAGCTGAATCCAGCCTTGATCTCGCTGGGTCATGATGTCCGAATGGTCGCACCACAGGCACATCGGGCCGGGGATTGCGCGGCTGACGACCGCCATTACCACCGGCAAACGAGAGGCAGAGGTGACGCCGGTGACCTCGTGCATCAGCGCGAGGCCGTGGGATGCGCTGGCGGTAAAGGTACGTACACCGGTGGAAGCCGCACCGATCACAGCGCTGAGCGCCGAATGTTCCGATTCCACGTTGATGTAGGTCGCGTCGTACTGCTTGGTATCAATCAGGGAGGAGATCGTCTCTACAATTGGGGTCTGCGGGGTGATGGGATAGGCGGCGACCAACTGCACCTTAGAGCGCATAACTCCATAGGCGATGGCGGCGTTGCCGTCAAGCGCTTTTATCGTTCCCATTACTTCTTCTCCTCCTTATAATCAGATTCAAGAACAAAATCAATCGTTTTCTTGGGACACTCCACCGTACAGATGCCGCAACCTTTACAGTAGGTGTAGTCGATGACCATTTTGCCATCCCGCTTTTCCACAACGCCGCAGGGGCAATATTCCGCACAGATGCCGCACAAAATGCAACCTTCCTGCCGGATAACAGGGCGGCGATAACGCCAGGTTCCGGTTTTTACATCGGAAATTTTAATAGAGTAGGGACCCACCAACTTGGGATGGTTTTCAAGCATTTTCATACGCTGCTTTACAAGTTCTTGCATTCAATTCCCCTGCCTTTCCTGGAATTCTCATTTGAATCGCTTTGGTTAGGCTTTCAATGGAAACACAGCCCGTGGCCTTAGCCAAAGCACCCAACATCGCCATATTCGGCGGAACCTCGCCCACCATCTCATGGGTGATTTTATCCGCATCTACGAATACGAGGGTGGAGAAGTTCTCATGCTCCAGACATTTTTCAGGGGAGTTTGCCACCAGAACGGAATTCGGGCGAATCCCTTCGGTGACATTAATACCCAGATCGCCCAAGCTGGGGTCAAAGCAAACCACGCAATTCGGATGGTAAACATAAGATTTGACGTCGATCGTGGTATCCGCAATGCGTGCGTAAGTATAGACGGGCGCGCCCTTTCTTTCCTGCCCGTAAGAGGGGATAGCCTGTCCGAATTTCCCCTCCAAGATCGCGGCATTAATTAGTATTTTCGCGGCGGTGACAGCGCCCTGTCCCCCGCGGGAATAAAACTTAAATTCCCACATTTGTTTATTTGCCTCCTTACAAGGAGATCAACTTCTAATCTCCGTCACTGTATCTGGCAAGGTAGGAATTGGTTTTGTACTGTCTGATGAGGATATGTGACTGAATACTTTTGACGCCGTCGATGGAATAGATATTCTCCTCCAGATATTGAGAGAGATTTCCGATGCTGTCGATGTAAGCGTGTACATGAAGTCCGGTCAGCCCGGTATGCTGCGAAACGATGGCGATTTCTTTCATTTCTACCAGTTGTCTCGCAACACTGTGTAGCTTGTTCGGCTCCACCTCGACATCCAAAAAGATGGATGCAAATTTCTGATATGCTTTGGCGTCGATCACAACAGTAAATCCGCGGATGATGCCGCTTTTCTTCATGCCGATGATCCGCTCCCGGACAGCTACCCGAGACAGGTGAACCTGCTCGGCGATGTCCGAATAGGAGCTTCTGCCGTCCGCTTTCAAAATCTCTAAAATCTCGTAATCTGTTTTATCCATCTGATACATTGAGATACCCCTCTTTCATATGAACACTGGTTTCGCCCAGATTAAGTATCTACAGTATACCTTTCTTCATCAGCAAAAAGCAATTCTCCTTACCTTTGTCTTGTAGTTTTCGATTAACCAAGCAATCCCATTCCCGCAACCATTGTAATCCACAGGGTGCTGACAACAATATATCCAACCGTAATGATCACGCCGCTTCCCATCATGTCCTTAATCCTCCAGTAACCACCCGAATAGGTGGTGTAACAGGTGGGGTCGATGGGGATCAGCATCAGCATGCTGGTGGACATACACACCGGCATAGCAACCACAATGGGATTGAGCCCTAACTCGATTGCCAGCGCCCCCACCACTGGCAGACAGAGTCCGACCAGAGAGACGCCCTGCGGCATGGGATAGTGTCCGACCGCCATCATAATATTGATCACCAGCAGCAGCACCATCAGCCCCATTCCGGCCACTTCGGATAGGAACAGATTCGCCAGAATACCGCTCAGCCATTCACCCGAACCCAGATTGGAGACCACGGCTGCGAGTGCAGTGGCCGCACCGCAGATTAAAACGGTCGACCAGTCGATGTTTCCGTTAATCTCTTTCCAGTCCACCATATCCATTCCCGGCATAGACATTACAAAGATGCCCGCCCACGCGGTCATATACATATTGATACCAGTGTATTTTGGAATGAACCAAAGAATCACCATAACGATAAAAACAATCGTGAACTTCAGCTCTCTTCCACGCATAGGGCCAATGCTTTTTCTGTCCTCTTTCAGAGCATCCAAGCCCTTAACTACATCAATTTCTGATTTGTAAAACGCAGTCAGAAACAGCCATGCCAAAACGGTGCTTACAATCGCTACCGGAACGCCGACCACCGACCATTGGGTAAACGTAATCTCCACCCCGCAGATGCTTTTCAGCAGCGACATGGTGATTGCGTTCATGCCGCTTCCGGCGGGTGTTCCAATTCCGCCCAGGGCGGATGCAATTGGAATCCCCAACATCAATGCTCGCCCATACTTGGATTGCCCCGGCACGCAGCCGTTTTGCTCCAAAAGGGGTGCACAGATGCCGAAAAAGATGAGTGCGGTCGGAATATCAGCCAAGAACATTGAGACGATACAGGTGCCCAGCATAACGCTGAGCAGTACCATGTTCGCTTTGTTTCCCAGTAGCGGCAGTATGTAGAGGGAAATACGCTTGCCCAGCCCGGCTTTGGTAAAAATCTGGCCGATAATCATAGCCGCTAGCAGGAAGAATACACCGGTACCGGAGAATCCGGACAGAATCTTTTCCTGACTCTCCACCCCCATCCATGCCGCAAAAAACAGCACAAACACAGAGGTAACCGCCATCGGAACGGCTTCGGTCAGCCAAAGGAAAACTGCTACGAATAGAACCAGAAATCCATCCCAGCTTGCCTGGTCCAGCCCACTGGGCACAAAATTGTGCATGATTGCAAACCCGCCAAAAATCAGGATCAAATAGATAATTCGCTTGAGATTCATCACCTTGGGAGTAGTTTTTGTTATCATTGTTATGACCCCCTATCTTATATTTGGGTGCCTTTTTGTTTGTTCCGCTGTTATGTGCGGTGCCTTGAAAGAATGCGCGGTCCTTTCAAAACGTCACCTTGAAACTTTAAAACCCGATATCGCGACATTTGGATTTAGTGTTATCAGTATAGCATATCAATCTCTTTCATTGTGGATGCAATCTGTGCAAAAAAACAACAAAACGAATTTAGAGGAAAATTCACCAGACTGTATAGACTACTTGATCGCGATATATCCATTTCTTACAAAACAAGAAGGTTTTATAAAAGGAAATACCAGCAGATATGCTGTTTATTTGTACTTCATGCTGTTTCACATATAAAAGAAGTTGCAGTCAAAACTTCCGCTTCGGAATCTTCGGGTGTGTAAGAATGTGATTTAGGGGTACACTCGTAATATATTTGCTACATATCAAAGGTGTTGCAAAATGGTTATTGCATAAATAGCTTGGTGTATGGATGGGGCAATGCCAACAAAGGTAGCTAGCTTTTTCAGCTCTGGGAATCGGGATATATCACCAATTTTGCCGAGAATCGAAACACCCAAAACTTTCCCCACTTGAATAAATGGCACAAAAGCAGCTGTAGAGCTAATATGTGCTATTAAGCACTTGGCTTAAATCTACAGCAGTAATTCTTCCACTGTAGCAAGCACTGTAACCTGCTGATCTCATCTCCCTTAAATAGTTTATACAGGTTAATGTAAACATGTTTGATCCCAAATTTTCGCCACGTAGAGGAAACAACATCACCTTGCCGTTTTACTTTTTATACGCATATTATTGTTTATGCTGCCTCCTCTGTATGTCTATATTGAAATTATCGTAGTAGATAATCTCTCCCACTAAAATCTTTATCCTTAAGCTGGATAATAATTTCCGGTAAGGCCTCCCTCGGTCTGGCTATCTACCACCCATTGGCTGCCCATACCTTCGCATCCGTTTTCTTTTGCGTAGCTGTATACTGCATCCTTTAAATCGGGGCGTGTGGGCATAAATGTACAGGTCACGGCACGCACGACAAGCTTTTTGCGGTGGTGCAAAATTTTCAAATCGCCTTCGAACTGAAAGTTGTAACCCTTTCGGTATGCCTTTTCCTCCTAGGAAGCGTCAATTCTATTTTTTTCTATATAGTTATTGACAAAGGCTGCATATAGGTAATATAATACCTATATAGGGAATATATTACTTATCATGGAGGGGCGCCGGTGTACGATTTTGATACGATGGATAAAAGACTAATAGTATTTGGGTATCTGTTTCGCGTTGCTAATCGTCTTCAAAGCAAAATGGATTCGCAGATGAAAGACCTAACTGCCAAGCAATGGTTTGTAATTTTGGTATTGGGATTATTTGAGCAGCCACCCACGCTAAAACAACTTGCAGCAGCTTGCGATACTTCTCACCAAAACACAAAGCAACTTGTTGTGAAGCTGGCCGAAAAAGGCTTTGTGACAGTCCATAACGACGAGAAAGACGGCAGAGCCATGCGGATAACAGCAAGCGATCAATGCGAGCAGTGGGACAAAGATAATGAACAAATTGCAACGCAGTTTATTGACAGCATGTTCTCTGGCATGAGCATGGATGAAATTACTGATTTAAGCGGTTCGTTAATGAAAATATTTGAGAATTTAGATAACATAAACGGAGGGACAGCGAATGCCTAAAAAGATTTTAGTGGCGTACACATCAAAGTACGGCTCAACTCGCAAGTATGCTGAATGGATTGCTTCGGCACTGAATGCAGATTTATTTGCAGCTCAAACGGTTAAACCAAAAATTCTAAGTCAATACGATGCAGGTGGTATCGCAGGTGTAAAACTGGTTACTCAAAATCCCTGTAAAAACCATATTGTATTTACCGTTGGATTAGCCGATCCCAACTCAACAGACTACAGTGCAATCATAAACAAAAACTTTACGCCGGAGCTTTTCGCAAAAACGAAATTTTTTCATCTACGCGGGGGGATAGACTACAAAAAACTTGGTCCTGTCCATAAAGTCATGATGGCTATGATGAAAGGTATGATTCAAAGAAAGCCTGAATCTGAGCGAGAAGCTGATGACAAAGAGTTTCTCGATACTTATAATTCAAAAGTGAATTTTGAAGATAAGCGAACCATAGATTCGATAATCGCCTATGTGAAGGGCTTATAAAAAGGGGCTACTCAGTACGGGGCAACCGCGTCATCATAGTCTTTTTAATTTGTGCCCTACCCTGTAGCCGCTGTCATCAACCCCGAGGGATTATCAGCACAAATTGCATCACATGACGGCTACACTTATGTATAAATGTGGCCGGATCGATATCCGATCTCTGCGAAAAATTCTCGGCCATGAAAGCATTGAGGCAATAGAAATATATACACATGTAGATGACGGTCAGTTGCAGGCTGCAGTTAATGCAAATTCTTTAGCCATGATGTTCAGCTGAGCATCATGGCTAGTCCTTTTTAACATTATAGAAAATCAATCTACTACAGCTAATGCTCATTTTGTTCTTCATAAGTTTGATTAGAGTTATCTAAGCTCATGTATATTACATAGGTATACGAGTATATCAGCGTCCAAGCCAGCTATTGATATATCTCCGATATAATAACCTCTGCCGCGAATCCATAAAATTTATTTTTTAGAATGTATTAGGGTGTCATGGTTAGACACTATCGAATAATATGACTATAGTTAATCATTTTAATAAATATAATATAAAGGTGGAGATGGAATGGTATTTTCCATGTCAAATGCAGTAAATAACAGCATTGTTGCTATTAAGCGAGATATGACGGGAATGCTATCCGATGCTGAAGTCTATATGACACATGGTAATGGTACTGGCGAACCAACTGTAGATCCTTTAGGGTCTCAAGGATCGGTTATCCTATCAGGCGATGGTCGCTTTTTATTTGCTGTAAATGCAGGTAGCAATAATATCAGCAGCTTCCTTGTGCAACAAGACAGACTTATGCTCGTTGATGTAGCCTATTCTGGGGGAATCCGTCCAAACAGTCTTGCCGCAATTGACAATTTTCTTTATGTGACCAATTCCGGTGATGCTACCCACCCTTCCAATGTAACCGGTTTTCAGGTAAGCGCAGATGGTCATCTAAGCCAGATAAGTGGTGGGACTATGCCACTGAGCGCAGCGAATGCTGGCCCCGCATGTGTTGTTATCAGCAATTTGGGGCATAAGCTCGTTGTCAGTGAAAAGACAACCAATGCTCTCAGCATCTATCAAGTACAAAGTGATGGCACATTATTGAGTCTGAAAATATACCGTTCTATCGGTACAGTCCCCTTTGGCTCTGCTTTCCTCAATAATAATCTTTTGTTCGTCAGTGAAGCAGGTCCCAATGCTTTGTCATCTTATAATGTTGCAGCAGACGGAGTTCTCACTGTTATCAGTGGTTCTGTATTAAATCATCAAAAGGCGACCTGTTGGGTTTCAGTTGATTCAAAGGGAAAACGCGCATATACATCAAACGCAGGCAGCGGGACAATAACAAATTACTTAATTAGTAATGACGGAAGTCTCACTGTTGATGGAAGTATTCCAAGTACTCGGCAAGGAACAGGCGCTCCACTGGATAGCGCAATTGATAGATCGGGCCAAAATTTTTATGTTCTAAATGGCAATGAAGGCTCAATAAGCGTATTTGAAACTAGGAATGGGCATTTATCTCTATTGCAGGTCTATAAGGATACAAAACTACCACAGGTAGGCGCTCAAGGACTGGCCGTATTATAGCAATTTATTAATTTTCGGCACATACAAAATTATTGCTCTTAGGCACATCTCGAATAAATGAGTTCATCTTCGACTTATTTAGGTGATGAGATAAATAATATAGGTAAAAATCTAATACTGTCTAAGTTTTAAGCGTGAATAAACATATCCGGCATTAAAAATAGCATACTAAATACGGAAAAGTGTGTAATATTGAGTAACATACGGTAAATTAAGATCAAGATGAAAAAAGATAGATGAGATAAGCTCGCCTATCTTTTTTTGTTATGTGCAACAGCATATAATCTGTTTCGTAATCGTTAAAACACTGATTTGAGATGAGAGGATGACCAGCCTTGTCCAATACACATGCTGTTCCCATAGCAGCCGCATAACTATTTTGAGGAATACCTTTTATCTATGCCACGTAACAAATTATAAACTACTTGCCCAATAGTAGCACAAGCTCCTGCAAAAACAAGTGTTTTCCACCATGCAAAGCCACTACGATTCCTAAAAACCAACCAACTGAAATCGTTGTCAGTGCGACCAAACCCTTAACTAGTGTTTTCATAAAAAGTCCCCTTGCACGTTCGATTATGCAAAGCATTTTTTAAGTATGATACAGTAACGGCAACACAGATAATCGAAAGGCAGGAAATCATTATGAAAATGATCGCAGTTGGAGATAATGTAACGGATTGCTATATTGACCAAAAAATATACTATCCCGGAGGTAACGCAGTAAATGTGGCGGTAAACTGCAAGCGCAACGGATTTGATGAGGTTGCTTATATCGGCGTGTTCGGCAACGATGAGAACGCTACCCATATCAAATGGGCACTCGACCAAGAGCAGGTCAGGTACAATCATTCGAGAACTATTTGCGCACAAAGTGGAAAGCCGGAGGTTTCTCTCAATGAGGAAGGCGACCGTATATTTATAGGAGGACCCAAAAATACCGCGCAGCATATTGTACGCCTCCTTCTCACGCCGGAAGATCTCCTCTACATCCAAGGCTTTGACGTATGCCATACAAGCTGTTTTTCCAGTATTGAGCCGGAGCTTGCCAAGATGCAGAAGCACTGTCAGATTTCATTTGATTTTTCGGAGAGAAAAGATATAAATTATTTAAAAACTGTTTGCCCGCATATTCGTTTCGCCTTTTTTTCAGGCTCGGACATGACAGAAAACGAGGTGTACGCTTTAATGGATACCTGTCACCAGCTTGGCACTGAAATCGTTGGTGTAACACAAGGTAAACAGGGTGCAGTGTTTTCCCACCAGGGAGTACGTTTTCATCAAGGCATTAAGGATACTACGGTTGTAGATACTATGGGTGCGGGGGACAGCTTTATTGCCGGGTTTCTTACTGAGTTTGTCCGCAGTGAGAAAATGACTCAAGCACTGGATTTTGCAGCAGAATGCTCCGCAAAAACCTGCACTTTCTATGGTGGCTTCGGGTATCCCCATCAAATGTAGAACAAGCCTACAAAAAGGTTTTCAATTACCATAATCTGTGTATTTCTTCATTGACAAACGATAAGAATATGTTAAGCTAAGAATAGAAATTGGTAGCCGTTGCTATTACAATATTGTAAAATTATAAACGTCTTGTCAAAGGAGACCACTATGCTAGAAGCTAACCATGCGACTCCACTTTATGAACAACTTCAAATAGCCATTAAAAATGATATTATGAGCGGAGTCTATTCTCTTGGCGAACGAATGCCGAGCGAAGCAGAGTTGGGAGAGCATTATGGTATCAGCCGGATTACGGTTCGGCGCGCTGTTCAAGAGCTGGAAAAAGAAGGCATGCTAGAACGCAAACAAGGGAAAGGTACTTTCGTAAAACATAGTAAATTCGAGAATAAAATAGATTCTATTTTAGGATTCACTGACACATTGAACCGGATGGGGCGTAAAGTAGTCCGAGTGATTCACTCAAAGAAGATTGTTCCTGCAGAAGACTGGGTTGCTGATGCACTAAAGATTGAAAAGGATTCTTCCATCATAGAGTTGAAACGCACCATGTATGACGACAATCAGCCAATCCTGTACGATGAGTGCTATTATCCGTGTGAACGCTTTCCTGGAATGTTTGATATGATAAGTGAAAATATCTCTACCTATCAACTGATTAAAGAGGTATATGGTGTGCACTTACCTCGTGCCCATAAACGCTTTAACGTAGAAATTGCTGATGTGATGGTCAGCCAGCGTTTACACTGTTCACCAGGTGATCCGCTGTTTTCCATTTTTAAGCTCACTTTTGATGAAAAAGACAAGCCAGTTCAGATTTCCAAAAGTTTGGTACTTGCTAGCCGGGCGACCTATATTTTAGAAGTTGATGAACGGAAGAAAACTTCTTCTCTGCATTTACAAATGAAAGAGAGCAATAGTAACTTGGATTGAAGTACCAAAAACGGACAGAGACAAAAGGGGTCTCCTATCGTAGAATCGAAACTATGATAGGAGGCCCTTGCTATGCATAGACAAAAAGGAACGGCTCATACGTCCCAAAGCATTATAGCTAAAATTGCGGAGCGACACCGTCAAGGAATTACAATTAAGCAGCTATTGTAAGAATACGGTAAATCATTCAAAATGATAAAAAACCTGTGTACAAGAGAAGGCAATAAAGTACGAGGAAGAGAAGCTCATCTGCTACCGAAGATATGCGGATAAAAACCAGCGGCTATATTGCAGGAATACAAATATGAGACCAAGCGGTTAAAGATAATAGAAAACTAATAAATTGCTTTAAAGGGTTTGTCTATCTTTGTGTGCATTATGATTTTAGTTAAACAGCAAAAACTCAAATCTTTTTCAGGCACGCTCTAATAATATACCTTCTTGTTCAACTAAAAAATAAGCCGGCACCGCCTTGTTGCGGTGCCGGCTTATTTAATCGAGTGGCTCCGTATTAAAGAGTGTCAATTAGCCTATTTGCAGCGAAGATGCAGTGCAAATCCGCCTACCTCTTCTTTAAAGTAGATGGCAATCAACTTACCTGCCGCGCCGCGCACTGCGGTGCTGTGGTCGATCTCCACGCCGTTGCGCTCAAAATAAGCGACTGCACGGTCAATATCGTTGGTTTGAATGGCAATATGCCCCATTGCACCGAGGAATTTACCCTTAACCACTTCGGCTGTGCTGCCCGCAAAATAGGCGCCTGGGAACTCCTTCACCTCTTGGAGGAAGAGGTCGCCCAAACGGTGTGCCACCGTGCAGGCATCGTCTGCATCCTTGGTGTTGATACCGACGTGAAGCAACTGGAAGCCCATCTGTTTTTTCACCGTCTCTTTACACAGGGCGGTAATCTCATCCCATTTCTTAGAAGCAACCAGCTTGTAGGGGGCCATAAAGCTGCCGCCAACTGCAATTACGTTAGGCAGCGAAAGGTAATCGTTCATGTTATCGGCCGAAACACCGCCAGTAGGCATAAACTTAATGCCCGCATAGGGGCCTGCCAGGGACTCTAATGTTTTTATGCCGCCATATGCTTCTGCGGGGAAGAATTTGCAGATCGAAAGGCCAAAACCCATTGCCTGCTCCACTTCTGCCGGTGATATAACACCGGGCACCACGTCGACTTTATTGTCTACACACCAGCCCACAACCTCGGGGTTGAAGCCGGGGGTAACTACAAACTTAGCACCGGCAATGACGGCCTCTTTTGCCTGCTGCACCGTATGTACCGTACCTGCGCCCACAAGCACTTCGGGTACCTCTTTGGCAATCTTCTCTATGATTTCTTTTGCCGCCGCAGTACGAAAGGTGACCTCTGCCACCGGTATGCCGCCGGCCTCCAGAGCTTTTGCAAACGGCACCGCGTCTGCGGCATCCTCTAGCACGATAAGCGGCACAAAACCGATATCACTTATTTTTTTCATATTATCTGTCATCAAATAATCCTCCTTTTTGCCCTTACAGCGTCTGTAGACCCATAAATTTGGCAAGCGCTTCACGGCCTGGCAGGCCGTCGTTGTCGCCACGGCTCATCACCTGAATCGCGCCTACCGCGTTGCCGCGAAGCACCGCATCCTTCAGTTTTTTACCTTCCATCAATGCACTGATGGTGCCAGCCGCGAAGCCGTCACCCGCGCCAACGGTATCGATTACTTTTTCGACCTTAAAGCCCGGCACCATGATACGCTCTGCTGCAGTTGCAACAAATGCCCCCTTGCTGCCCACTTTGGTTACAACTGCCTTTGCACCGAGACGCAGATAGAAGTCACTGATGGCCTCAGGGTCACGGCTACCGCAAAGAATTTCACCCTCTGCTTCACCGGGAAATACAATGTCTGCTTTTGCAGCCAGCTTGTTAATCACTTCAACCATCTTCTCTTTGCTCTCCCAGAGCTGAGGGCGCAGATTTGGGTCAAACGAAACAGACAGACCGTTTTCACGCGCCTTTTCCACAAGGTAGAAAGTCGCCTCACGGGTGGACGGGGTGAGTGCGGGGAGAATACCGGTCAGATGTAAAAAGCTGTAGTTGCTGAAATCCACTGCGTCCACATCCTCTTTCGAAAGGGTGGAAGCCGCGGAATTTTTACGAAAATAGAAGATTTCAGGATCGCCCTCGCTTACCATGCTCTTAAGCATAAAGCCGGTCGAGCGTTCATTCGAATAACGAACAAACTCGCTACCAATCTTGTTTTGGCCCAGCACGCTAACAATCAACTTACCGAATGGGTCGTTGCCGAGCTTTGTGAGATAGGTAACGCCGTGCTCAAGCCGAGCAAGCCCCACCGCTACATTGAACTCTGCCCCTGCAACAGCCAGTGAATAGCCTGTTACCTGCTCCAGCGCGCCCTCGCTCTGTGCAATAAACAGCCCCATCGGCTCGCCTACCAGCATAACTCCTTTTGACATATACAACACATTCTTTCTATGGTTTTATAGCTTTTTCAGTAACGAATTAAAAAACAGGCGTTGGCGACCGCCGTGCAAACGGCTTTCCCAAACCAATATCGTACAAGGCGAAAGCGGGTTTTTAAACCCGCTTTCTTTTGCTGATAATCCGGCTCAATTAGCCAACGATGGTTTTAACATAAGCCGCAAGAGCCTCGTCTTTGCAGTTTGCAAAGAACAGCTCTTTGAACTGTGCACCACCCAGTGCACCTTTCAGCAGCTCTTGATCAATACCTTTGAGGCAGGTGATGAGATCCTTGAAGTTGTTGGCACGTACTACGTCAAGAATTTGTTTGTTTTGGCGCTCTACCTGCTGCTTCTCTTTTGGGTAGCCGCCGCCGCTCTCACAACCAAACAGTTTTTCAAAAACATATTCGAGGTTGCACTCGGCGCCCCACCCAAAGCCCTTGGCAAAAGGCATAGAAATAGCGTTACCGTCGTTGATCTGAGCAAACATAAAGGCATCGCTCGGGTCGACAACAAGGCCGCAGACTACGCCGGGGAAGCTGTTGAGGGCAATCATAGCGCCTTCACCGGTGCCGCAGCCGGTAATAACATAGTCCGCCGCACCGCTGTTGAGCAGTACTGCTGCCAGAATACCGTTCTGTACATAGGTGAGCCATTCTTTATCTTGCGCGGTGTACATACCGTAGTTGTATACGGTGTGACCCATCGGCTCTACTACTTTCTTCAGTACACTGCAAATCAGCTCATTTTTAGATGCCTGACTGTTTTCATTAATTAATGCAATTTTCATGGTAATATCTCCTTATTTATACCCTGCCATGCTTATAAAGGCGCCGACAAGGATTATTTGTTACAATATGGTACGGATGCTGTTCAGCACTGAATTGGTATCAAGGCCGTATTCAATCAGCAGATCCTCCGGCTTACCAGACTGGCCGAACCTGTCTTGCACGCCAATTTTTTTGAAGGTAAAATCGCCTTTGCCAATCAGCACGTCGGCGACTGCATCGCCTAGCCCGCCAATGACGCTGTGCTCTTCGATAGTGACTACCTTTTTGCAGTGTTTTGCATGTTTCAGCACACACTCCGCATCGATGGGCTTAATGGTATGCACGTTGATTACCGCGACCGACACGCCTGATTTTTCCAGTTCATCGGCGCACTCAAGTGCAGTGCCCACCATAATGCCGCAGGCAAACAGCACAACATCGTTGCCCTCGCGCAGCACATTTGCCTTGCCGATTTCAAACGGCATTTCATGTTCGAATACAGGTGTAGCGAGGCGCGCAAGCCGTAAATAAGCGGGTCCCTTCATTTCAGCCACCGCGTTTACCGCACGGCGGGTCTCGTTTGCGTCACAGGGGACGATCACGGTCATGCCGGGGATCACGCGCATCAGCGCGATATCCTCGATGGCCTGATGGCTGCCGCCGTCCTCACCAAGGGTAACGCCCGCGTGAGTCATACCGAATTTAACATTGAAATTGGGGTACGCCACGCTGTTGCGCACCTGCTCGTAGGCACGCCCTGCGCCAAACACTGCAAAGGTGCTGCAGAATGGGACATAACCCATGGTGGAAAGGCCGGCTGCCATCGATACCATGTTTGCTTCGGCAATGCCGGAATTAAAAAAACGTTCGGGATATTTTTCTGCAAATCCCTGGGTCATGGTTGCGTGGGCGAGGTCAGCATCCAGCACCACAATTTTATCGTTTCTGCCGCCGAGTTCTACCAGTGCTTCACCGTAGGCGGCGCGTATTGCTTTTACTTTACTCATTGCCTCAGCCCTCCAATTCTTTCAGCGCGGCATCCCGGTCAGCAGAGGATGGTGCTTTGCCGTGCCAGCCCACCTGATTTTCCATAAATGAGACACCTTTCCCCTTAACGGTATGGGCAAGAATGCATTTTGGTTTACCGGGCGTTACAGGGCGTTCCAAGGCAGCAATAACCTGATCGAGGTCGTTGCCGTCTGCAAGCTCAATTACATCAAGGCCGAATGCTGTGAACCGTGCATGCAGGTCACCCAGTGACATGACCTCGTCATTCGAGCCGTCGATCTGAAGGCCGTTGTTGTCAATCATAATAGTGAGGTTGTCCAGTTTATAGTGGGCAGCTGCGGTGCAGGCCTCCCACACCTGCCCCTCCTGCAACTCACCGTCGCCGAGAATGGTGTATACTTTTATATCGCTTTTCGCGGTTTTTGCACCCAGTGCCATACCAACCGCAATCGAGACACCCTGCCCGAGCGAGCCGGTGGAAGCATCGATGCCCGGTACCTTTTTTGCGTCGGGGTGCCCTTGTAAAATGCTGTGCAGCTGGCGGAAGTTTTTAAACTCTGCCTTATCAAAAAAGCCTAGCTCGCCGAGTACTGCGTAGTAGCAGGGAGCTGCATGCCCTTTACTAAGCACAAACCGGTCCCGTGCGGGATCCTCTGGGTTTTTCGGGTCGACCCGCATCTGGGTGTAATACGTTGCGGCAATCAGTTCTACCATTGAGAGCGAGCCGCCCGGGTGACCGCTGCCGGCCCCTGCAATCATTTCGATAATATCACGGCGTAATTGTTTGCATTTTACCGCGAGTTGCTGTCTATCCATCTGTTTTCTCCTTTAACAGGGCTGATTGTTTACTTTTTCAGGGAACGTGCCTTTTTCAGGTAGTCGATGTAAACTGCACCCAGAATAACAATACCTTTGACTACAAACTGCCAGTAGCTGTTGACTTTAAGAAGGTTCATACCGTTGTTGAGCACACCAATAATGAGCACACCGATGATGGTGCCGCCAAGGGTACCGATACCACCGTTGAAGCTGGTGCCACCGAGAACAGAAGCCGCAATAGCGTCACGTTCAAAGCCCTCACCAACAGCCGGCTGACCGGAATAAAGGCGTGCTGCGAGCACAACGCCGGCCAACGCAGCCATCACACCACTGATCATAAAGACACGCATCTGCACCCATTTTGTGTTAACACCGGCATATTTTGCCGCTTCTCTATTACCACCGATTGCATAAACATGGCGGCCGAAGGAGCTACGGTTCATGATGAAATACAGAATAACCATCACGAACATTACCAAGATTACCGGAATGGGGATGGCAAACAAGCTGCCGGTGCCCAAATAGTTGAAAGCCTCATTGTTACATTGAGTAGGCTGTCCGCCGGTGAGCACATAGCTGATACCGCGTACAATGATCTGAGTTGAAAGGGTAACAATGAAGGGGGGCAGGGTGGTATGCGAAATTACATAACCGTTGAATAGGCCAAGCAGTGCACCGAACGCAAGCGCAACCGCAATGCAGATGAGCACCGGCAGCCCGAAGTTTGCAAGACGAACCGCGATAACGCCCGCCGCAGCCACTACCGAGCCGACTGAAAGGTCGATACCGCCCGAGATAAGTACACAGGTAATACCGAATGCGATAAAGGCGTTTACACAAACCTGACGCAGCACGCTGAGCAGGTTTTTAGAAGCCATAAAGGTATCGGTTGTCAGTGTGAGCACCACGCACAGAAATGCCAGCGCGATGACGGCTGCCAAATTGCGTTTAATCCAGATCAAAAGGGGATTTGTCTCCCAAACAATTTTATTTTCCGCGGTTGCGGTTGGACTTTTTGGTTTTGCCATTATTCATTTCCTCCCTCTACTGCATAGGACATAATAATTTCCTGCGAGATTTCGTCCACGTCAGGATCCAGTATCTTAACAAGCCGACCTTCGCTCATAACCGCGATGCGGCTGGAGTTGTTGATGATTTCAGGTAGTTCGGACGAGATCATAATGATTGAGACACCCTCTTTGGTGAGGTCGTTCATCAACTTGTAGATCTCAGCCTTCGCGCCAACATCGATACCGCGGGTGGGTTCATCCAAAATCAGTACCTTCGGCTTGGCTGCCAACCATTTTGAAATAACGATCTTCTGCTGGTTACCGCCGGAAAGCTCACCCGCAAGTTGTTCTACAGACGCCATACGGATGGAAAGCTTATTCTGATATTCGCTAATCAGTCCGCTTTCTTTTTTGCGGTCAATCTTTAAATTATGAATAAACTCGGGCAGCACCTGGAAGGTGAGGTTGGTTGCAATGCTGTGGCTAAGGAATAACCCCTGCCCTTTGCGGTCTTCCGGAACCAGCGCAATACCTGCGCGGATTGCATCTGCGGGGCAGTGAATCGACACCCTCTGACCATCGATGCATATCTCGCCCGAATAAATCTTGTCGATACCAAACAGTGCGAGCGCTGTCTCGGTGCGCCCTGCACCAACAAGGCCCGCAAAGCCGAGTATTTCACCCTTTTTGAGATCGAATGTAACATCTTTAACCGCTTTACTGGTTAGGTTCTTCACCTGCATTACGGTTTCGCCGCCAATGGTGCGCTCATTGCCGTACATACTTTCGAACTCGCGGCCTACCATCATGCTGATCAGCTCTTTGTCGGTAGTTTCTGCGGTGTTTTTCGTACCGATAAACTTGCCGTCTCGCAGTACGGTTACCGAATCACAAATGCGGAAGGTTTCCTCCATGCGGTGAGATATATAGATAATGGCTACATTTTTTTCTTTTAGCAGTTTGACCTGACGAAATAGGTCATCTACCTCGGCATTTGCCAGTGAGGCAGTGGGTTCATCCATGATGATGATTTTTGCATTCTCGTTAATTGCACGGGCAATTTCAAGCATTTGCTGTTTTGCAATGGAAAGACCATCAATCAGCCTTGTAGTGGGCAGTTTAATGCCCAGCACATCCAGTGCGGCCCGGGCTTCACGGTGCATGCGTCCGGTATCCACAAGGCCCAATCTGTTTTTTGGCTCACGGCCAAGAAAAAAGTTTTCGGCAATGTTCATGCTCGGAACATTACTGATTTCTTGATGAATAAAGCTGATGCCGTAACGGCGCGCGTCATCCACCGAATTAATTTGTACCGGTTCGCCGTCAATCTTGATGCTGCCCCCGTCAGCGTGGTAGATACCACCGAGAATCTTCATCAGGGTTGACTTGCCGGCACCGTTTTCTCCCATCAGAGCGCGTACCTCGCCCGGCTTGACCGCAATCGTCACGCCCTCCAGAACATTATTGAGTGCAAAGGATTTGACGATATCGTTCATTTCCAAGATATACTCAGCTGGCATTAAATCACTTCCTTTTATTACCTGCCGCTCTATGGGCGGCGTTTGTAATGGTGGGCAACAAAACCCTCCATAAAAGAATAAACGGAGCAGAGCAGAGCTCTGCCCCGTTTGTTTGTGTCACAGATTAACCGTCAACGTTGCTGGAGTCGATGATGGACATCGGGATAATGACGTCCTTTTCTACTGTTTCGCCGGCAAGCAACTTGTAAGCAGTCTCAACAGTGGTGCGGCCGATGCGCTCAGGATCCTGTGCAGCGGAAGCAACCATCTCGCCTGCGCGGATAAAGTCTTTACCCTCATCAGAGCCGTCAACAGAAACAACTTTTACTTTATCGATCAAATTTGCTTCTTTCAGTGCAGCGATGGCACCGCGAGCGGTGGGGTCGTTGATGGTGAAGACACCGTCGATTTGGGGGTTAGCGTTAATAAAGTCGACCATAATGGGCTGTGAGTAGTCAGATGTTGCTTTCTCTACGTCTTTGGCCTGAATGATTTCAATGTCGGGGTAGTTTGCTTTAATCTCATCCTCAAAGCCCTTCTGGCGAGCGTAGCAAGTGGTGGTGGTGCTGAAGGTAATTTCAACAACTTTACCTTTGCCGCCCAGTGCCTCAGCCAAAGCTTTTGCGCACATATGGCCGGACTCTTCGTTATCGGAAACAATTGTAGAAGCGACGAGCTCGGGATTCTTTACGCCGACATTGAAGGCAATAACCGGAACGCCGGCCTCTTTGCATGCCTCAAGAGTAGCGCGTACACCATCGGAGTTAATGGGAGACAAGCCGATGACATTGCAGCCCTGGCTGATCATGTCGGCAACGTCGTTCATCTGTTTGTTCTGGTCGCCGTTTGCGTCCATAATAACAACCTCGTCATTGGGACCAGTGAGAGCTTCTTCAATACCCGCTTTGATTTGCAGGAAGAAAACGTTGGTCATGTTGGGAACCGAGATTCCAATTTTCAGCGGCTTTGCATCAGCAGAGCTGCCCGATGTTGCAGGGGTGCTGCCTGCCTGAGAAGAGGAGGTACCGCCGCAAGCGGCCAGAGAAAGAACCATCGCTAGAACTAAGACAATTGCTCCAATTTTTTTCATCATTTTTCTCCTTTTAATTTCTTTTTATCCTTTCAGTGCCTTATGGCCTGAAATACAAGATTTGGAGGGGTATTAGCAGCCTAAATAGCCGCCGTCCACGGGAATGACTGCACCGCTTAGGTAATCAGACGCATGGGAGGCCAGAAAAACCGTGACCCCTTTAAGATCCTCCGGAGTGCCCCAGCGACGGGCCGGAATACGGTTTGTAATCTCGGCGTTGCGGGCCTCGTCCTCAAGAATTTTGGTGTTCATGCTGGTAGCCATATAGCCCGGGGCAATTGCGTTGACATTGATACCCTCGCGTGCCCACTCGTTAGAAAGAGCCTTAGTCAACTGAGAAACGCCACCCTTGCTGGCCGCGTAGGCCGGTACGGTGTAGCCGCCAAAAAAGCTGAGCATTGACGCGATATTGATGATCTTACCGCTTTTCTGCTTGAGCATCTCGCGTCCGGCGAGCTGGCAAAGCAAGAATACAGCAGAAAGGTTGATGTTAAGTACTGCGTCCCAATCCTCAAGTGTAAACTCTTCAGACTTATTGCGGCGCTGTATGCCGGCTGCCGGCACCAGAATGTCAATTTTTCCGCCCAGTTTTTTGAGCGCTTCGTTAAATGCACGGACCAGTTCAGTACGGTCACCGAGGTTGGCGCGCACGCCGTGAGCTTTAAAGCCGCGGCTGCAAAACTCTATTGCGGCCGCCTCAGTGTTTGCCGAAATGTCGATGATAACGACCTCGGCGCCTGCCTCCATAAGGCCCTCGGCTATGCCATGGGAAAGACCCGAGGCAGCACCTGTGACAATTGCTTTTTTGCCTGTCAGATCAAATGGATTCATGTTGGTTCCTTCTTTCTTTTGCTATAAGGTTGGACTATTGTATCGTAATCCGATTATTTGTTGACAACATTCCGCAGGGGCTGATCCAGAGCACCGCGTGCAGCCTCTTCTGCTACTTTACGCTCCAGCTCCAGTGCGGATTCTTCCGAATACCAGGCAATGTGCGGTGTGGCAAGAAAGTTATCAAGCTTCAGCAGCGGGCTGTCTTTCGCAACAGGCTCAGGGCTAAACACGTCGCAGGCGGCTCCTGCAATTTCACCGTTTACAAGCGCCTCGTACAGGTCTGCTTCATTGATGATGCCTCCACGGGAAACGTTGACAAGATAAGCATTTTTCTTCATCTTCTTCAGCTGGGGTGCTGCAATTAGGTCGCGGTTGCCATCCAGTGGGCAGTGAACCGAAATGATATCGGAGCGCTCAAGCAGCTCGTCAAGGCTTACCATTTCCATATAGTCCTGAGTTTTACCCGCTTTTTGTGCATATTCGTCATACGCCAGCACCTTCAGGCCAAAAGCTTTTGCACGCTCGGCAAATGCAGTGCCGATACGGCCAACTCCGATGACGCCCACTGTCTGGGTAGAGAGACGGTAGATAGGAACCGACTCCTGATAGTTCCAAATACCGCTTTTCACCTTATCGTTGGTGAATACAATTTTACGAGCAAGTGCGAGAACCAGTGCCATCGCGTGGTCGGCTACCTCATACATACCGTAGTCGGGCACGTTGCAAACCTTTACGCCATGTTTAGTGGCGGCCGCAAGGTCGACGTTGTCTACACCTACGCCATAACGTACAATTACCTTAAGGTCAGGCAGTGCCTCAAAAACCTTTGCGGTAAAGGGCGCATACTGGTTGATGACAGATTTAAAGCCTTTGCAATCCCGGATGAGATCATCGTCGGTTTTACAGTTAAACCAAGGAGCCTCCAGCCCAGAGGCTGCCAATACGCCAGCCTCTACATTAATATCGTCATGATCACAGTCTGTGATCGCTACAAGATTTCGGTTCATTTTTGTTTCTCTCCTGCCATAAATTAAATTTTAAATTTAAAATCTCTTGCTTTATTATAAGAAATGACGTAAAATTAATCAATAGTATTAATTACTGATAAAATTTAAAAATTGTGTACATTATTGCTAAAAATATTGTGAATATATAAACAAATTGCTATTTGTATTTTTATTAAACCCTGATTAAGGTTTGTAATATTTCTCAAGGCATATGCAATTTTTATAGTTTTCCGTCTTGCGTCTTAACTTTTTAAGGAGGTATTTATAATGAGAGAAAGGCCAGTATCCCTCTTGGAATGGGCGTATAATGAGATAAAGCAACAGCTTTTTATCGGCAAGCTGCAGCCGGGGGAGAAAATTATTGTAGGGCAGCTTGCTGAAAGTTTGTCCATCAGCCCAACTCCGGTGAAAGAAGCGCTCAATCGCCTGGTTGCAGAGGGGCTTATGATCACATTGCCCAGACGTGGCTTTATGGTAAAGCAGCTTACGATGAAAGAGATCCATGATATCATGAACTGCCGTATTATGCTGGAAGTCTTTGCTGTTAAACAAGCCGTGCACAACTTTCCAAAACACCCTGAGATTAAAAAGAATATGCTTGACGTCTTAAAAAAGCTGGAGAATATTCAGACTCACGATTATGTTGAGGCTACCCAGTTGGAACAGGTTTACCATGGTGCTTTTATTCAGCTGACTGAAAACCAAAAACTGATTGAGTTGTACAACATGCTCTTTGGCGTTGGTTTTGCATTCTATGTCTATTCTTCCTCCAATCACCCGATGGAACGCCACCGTATCGCCTTAAACGAACATAAGCTGATGTATGAGTATTTAGAAAAAGGTAATAGCGACGCACTTGAAAAGCTGCTGCGAACTCATTTAGAAAAGACCATGGAGTTTTACGAGACGTTTTTGCCTGCCTTCGCACTAGATGGAGAGCAAGCATAAAAGTAAATATTGTTTTAGAACGTAAAAGGAGACAATCATGAAACTTGCCGAAAATATTACCGGAATTCAGCATATTGGTATTCCCACTGCGAGTGTGGAGGAGAGTGTGCATTTTTACGAGGACCTTGGCTTTGTAGAGGTACTGCGTGAGAAAGGCCTCCGTGGCCCTGTCGTTTTTATGCAGTTGAAGAGCCTTGTGATTGAGTTTTACGTACCGGAGGCCTGTGCGGGCAGAGCAGGTGCGGTGGATCACTTTGCACTGGATGTGCAAGACATTGAGGCGGCGTTTGCCGAGGCCAAGAAAAACGGTTACCATCTGCTAGATGCGGAGATCGTTTCCCGTCCATTCTGGGAAAATGGTATGCGCTTTTTCAACATAGAGGGACCGAATGCTGAAAAGATTGAATTCTCACAGAAGCTATGATTTGCAGCTATTCCCGATTGGTTCGACATGTGCCGTTGTGTGTAGCTGTTTTACGCTTCTATTTTAGGCATGAAAAGATATTTAGATGCAAATCTGTGGGTTGAAATAAGATTAATGATCAATGGGAAACGAAAAGATGTAGCTTTTGCAATTAAGCAAAAGCTACATCTTTTTTCATGTACTGGATAGATATGGGGAAGAATGGCGAATGCCTAACGCTGTTGCGGAAAACTCATTGCGGTCAGATATCTCTCTTGCGCACCTGCCCAGTTGACCACTTTAAACCAGTTATCAATATATGTTTCAAGTTGCGCGGGATAATTTAACCAATATGCAGGTTCCCACACACCCAAAGCTAAAATACTACTTACATTACGAAAAGTTAATAAATTGCTTTAAAGGGTTTGTTTATCTCGCGTGCATTATGATTTTAGTCAAATAGCATAAACTCAGATTTTTTTCAGACACGCTCTAAGTAAAGCAACTATTGGAGATACCAAAAGAGCCATGAAGAGTAACCATTATATCAGCCTATCTAAACTCACGTTACTGATCGGTTGAGAAGCATCTCCTGGGATCAGCAAAATCATACTTATATTCCAAATTATGTCTTATGCTGCCTCCCCTGTACGTCTATATTGGAATTATCGTAGTAGATAATCTCTCCAACTGTCTTAAAACGATAGCCTTTGTCCTTAAGCAGTACAATAATTTCCGGCAAAGCTTGTACAGTGTTCTTCTTTCCCACATGAAACAGCGTAATGCTGCCGTTTTGCACACTGCTCACCATCTTCTTTGTCATCTCATCGGCAGGCGGGTCTTTCCAGTCACGGGAGTCACTATCCCATACAAAGTCCAACTGTTATAAACTTTATAAACCCAATGATATCGTTATTAATCTGTTCTCCCAACTTGGAATCATATATTTAATAATTGAAAGCACAGAAAATTTAATATAAGCATCCCACGTTAAATAGCACCACTTCTGCTAGTGCAGAGGCGGTGCTATTGCCTCTACAAGCTTGTCGCCTGTTTCGGGGTTAGTTGCTGTTACTTGCTATCGCATTCACTGCCTCCGCAATTGGGCTTTCGCTGAGGATGTAATCGGAGCAATAAGTGATTGTGAATATCACCCAATCGTTTTCATCCACCTTGACCCCCTACTGTCCCTCTTCCATTCGGTTTTACGCCGCGCCAAAGTAGTAGAGATTCAGCGTTTCGCCTGCTTTGCCGGCGACTAGAATACGCATTGTCACCTTGCCTGAAAGCTCGACATGGTAGTTGAAGTGCAGCGTGGTTACTTCCACTCCACCAGTGAGATTCGTAATTTTTTCGGCATCCGGCGAGCTATTGCTGATGGTGGTATCAAACCGCACGATGCTCGGCATGTCATTAAGCATTTCCGTGCCTTCAAATATCCATTAGTACCAACCACTGTCCAAGGTGATAGTCTAATCCTTGTTTTCTAGCAAGATATAGAGGGACCTTGTGGGCATTTTATTTTCTTCCTCCACATTAACACTAACTGTGCCGTTTTCAGGCGCACTTTCAATATTATCTCTTGTATTGGAAGCCCCTATTGCAAAAAAGAATAACCGGCATCCTTCAGAATGACTGTGCTGCCATATTCTTTTGTGATGTAACTCAGTGTAATCATTTACTTATCTTCCGTTTTCAATGAGGCCATTGTAACAGTAAGGGCATAAAATCCATGTTAACGCAAAATCATTTTCTTAAAAAAGATTTTATCCGGGTATGCTATAATAACCTTAAAAATATCGAAGTTTTTATTTTGTCCATAGCTTAAGCTTTTTCATCTCCACCAGCAGAGCTGGTGGTTGATCTGTAAAATACATAAGCAGGCGGTCAAAAATGTACCGCCTGCTTATACAAAGAAAAAAACTGATGGATTATCCGCGTGTATATGGAAAAACTTAATAATCCTTTAAACACTGTAACTATTCTATTTTAGTACTTATTACATCTGAATTGCCTGTGCCAATACGGATTCCGTAATTTCATCACCGCGGTCACGTCGCAGCTCTGCTGAAACTTTACCCTCTCGAATTATCAGCACACGATCGCACAACCGTTCAAGCTCATCCATCTCTGAAGAAACCAATACGACACCGCTACCACCATCGGCAATATCACGAATCAGCCGGGCAATACCCGCTTTTGCCTCAACATCAATTCCCACTGTGGGGTCATCCAGCAGCAAAATTTCCGGGTTTGTGAGCATGCTCTTTCCAAACACCACTTTTTGCTGATTGCCACCTGAAAGGCTCTCTAGTTCCTGCTCAATGCTTGTACATTTGATATTGAGCTTTTCACTCATTTCGGTGGCGAGTGCCATAGATTTTTTCTCATCGACGAGCATTCCTTTTTTCATCTTTTTCCAAATAGGAATAAGCATGTTCATCTTAATAGAATGGATTCCGATAATTCCGCTTTTTCTACGGTTTTCCGGTACAAACATAATACCTTTTTCGATTGATTCCCATGGCTTCCCATATGGTATGGGGGTTCCCTTTAATGTTATTTTTCCGCTGTCAGGTTGGAGAAGCCCATAAATACATTTCATCAGCTCGGTGCGCCCGCTACCTAATAGCCCCGCAATTCCTAAAACCTCACGCGGAAAAATTTGAAACGACACGTCATTGACTTTATTTTCCCATTTTAAATTGTTAACTTCAAGCAGTGGTTTATCGTAGATAATTGGCTGCTTAGATGCAATATAATCACTGGAGAGCTTTCGTCCAATCATCGCCTGTACCATGATAGGTATTGACATTTTATCAATAGTTTCATTCATCTCTACAGTACCGTTACGTAATATGACAACCCGGTCACAAATCTGCATAATTTCCTGCATGTGATGAGAAATAAGAAATACTGCAATATTTTGTTTTTTTAAACGGTGGATAAATAAAAATAGCAGCTCAATTTCTCTATGGGTGAGTGAAGCGGTCGGCTCGTCTAGGATAAGCACTGAAGGTTTTTGCATGAGGGCTTTGACAATTTCAACCAACTGCTGGTTTCCGATGGACAGATCCTCCAACACTGCGTTTGGGTCAATATCAATACCAAATTCGCGCAGAGCCTCCTGCGCTTGGCGATAGCACTCTTTATCATCAATTAAACCATTTTTCTTAATCTCTCTGCCTAAAAATAAGTTTTGCATCACAGTAAGTGTTGGAATTACAGAGAACTCCTGATAAACCATTGCAATGCCATGTTTTCTTGCATCCAGTGCATCTTTTAAAAAGACATCGTTACCATTAATGCGAATCTTCCCGCTATCCAGCCGATAGACACCGTTGACAATTTTCATTACAGTAGATTTTCCTGCACCGTTTGAGCCAAGCAGCCCCAGCACCTCGCCCTTTTCAATTCCAAAGGATACTCCTTTTAGAACCGGATTGTTAAAAAACGCCTTGTGAATATCAACAACCTCCAGGGAATAGTTACTCTCGTTTACCATTCCGGCCACCCCACAGTCCTTCCATCCGTCGAAAATATGCCTTCAACCTTTGGTTTTTTGCTGTGAATACCACTAATGGGTACCATGTAAGCGCGCGTAACAAAAGCTTGTGTACGAAAGCCAAATACCACACTATCTCCCACCTTGACGCTATGTCTGGTCTCCGGCTGCAAAATACCGTAGTAATCAATTGCTGCGGGTGATGGAATATCACAGGGAATGCGCTGCGCAAGGGCCTGCTCTGCTGTGGAACCAACACAAGCCTTTACTTCATAACGGTCAAACACAGGGTCGATATACATCCCACCGCCAAAACAATAGGGTTTGCCGCCATATATGTGAGAAACCTCCGAGATATATGCAATTGCCGGTTCTTCTGCAAGGTCTCTAAATGCATGCAACGGCGTAGTACCTGTAAGCCCATGCCCCGGTTCCACCTGTGTAACCCCGGACGCTGCAAGTTCTTCGAATAGCATGCTGGAAGTGGTACCCGGTGCGTTGACCTCAACCTCACTGTAACCTGCTTTGCGTAGAACTTCCGCTGTTTTTAGTAGGGTTTGATAGTTATGTGTATGCTCAACCGACATCGTTTTATAGTTGAAAAGCTGCGCAGGAAAGGTGGCAATGCCCGCAAATTCAATGCCTTTAAGCCCGTTCAACTCATTGACAGTCTGTAAAATATGCTCCGCTGAAAATCCACCTTCGTGCCCTTTATAAAAGCTATCACCTTCACCATAAATACGTGCCATAACTTTTTGCACTTTCCCCTCGGGCATTGCTTTGGAAATTGCCTGTGCTTTTTCAAGATTATAAACCATCCAATAAAGAGGATTCATTTTAATAGCAGCCTCTGTCTCAGCAGTTGGCACCTGAACCAGATGGCCCAAATGACCAATCTTCAAACCATTCGCATGAACAGGGCGTGCATCGTTCATATCCACACAAACACAAGAATCAATGCCGACTGATTTTAGTGCCTTAAGTGCAGCAGGGTTTCGCCCGATCTGCTTGGTCATGGCAAATACTTTTAAATTGTTGCGCTTGCCTGCCTCTGCGATCACTCTCGCATTTTTAGTGAAAGTATCCATATCAATCACATAACTGTTCGCAGGAATTTTCCCCTGCTGATGCAATTCGACTGAAGCCTCAATCAATGCTTTATTTCTTTCAAGAATCTTATTTAAAAACATTGCGTATTCTCCTTTCTACCTTTTATCAATTAATCATTTCTTGATTGTCTTAGACTTAGCGATACCGCAAGAATGATGATAATGCCTCGTGCTATCATCTGCTCAGATACGGAAAGGCCCATCAGCAGTAAGCCATTGTTTAGCATACCAATAACGATAGAGCCTATAATCGTTCCTATAATTGTTCCCTTACCGCCCGTAAAGCTGGTACCACCGATTACAACAGCGGCGATGACAGACATATTATCATTTTCACCAAGTGTATACCGTGCCCCATGCAAGCGGCCGGCGTACAGTATGCCTGCAAAAGATGCCGCAAGTGCGCTGATTGCCATAGCTGCAATTTTAATGCGTTCAACTTTGATACCAGAAAAACGTGCTGCAGATTCATTTCCGCCAACAGCAAGCACCGCCCGTCCGAATGGAGTTTTACGGTAGAATACATGGCCGATGAGCATTACTACAATCGTCCAAATAAATAATGTTGAGATAGGTCCGATGTCACCGGCGCCAAAAATAAAGTTGAATTCAGGATTTGTTATCGGTACCGCCTCAAGGTTCGTCATAGTTCTGGCAATACCTGCAAATACACTGCTGGTGCCCAATGTGACCAAGAACGCGGGGATACGTACTTTTGCAACAATAATGCCATTGATAAGGCCGCATATCAAACCAACTCCCAATCCCGAAAACAACGCCGGCAGCCAACCTGCATTGCGCAGTACTATAGAAGCGGTAAGTGCAGACATTGCCACCACAGCACCTGTGGAGAGGTCGATTAATCCTGCAGAAATTGCAAAAGTCATACCGACTGCCGTAACCGAAATCATTGCAGTCTGCCGTAAGATGTTCATCATATTACTGTAAGATAAGAAGCCCTTGTCTTTTAGAATAATTGAAAAAATAATCAGAACCATCAAAAAACTGATATACACTATATATTTTTTATAATCGATTTTTTTAATTTTATTACTCATGATTTTTTCCTCCTTTTCGGTTGTAGCTGATCAAAATCTGAAAATAAGATATGATACTTCGCAGTCTGTTCGGAGGATCATATCCGACTTCCAGACAGCTTGTTTGGAAAAAAGCGCGGTGCCCACAAGAAAAGCGGGCACCGCACCATTTACCCCCAATTTATAAAACTCATTTATCCAGTGCCTTGAGCACATTTGCATCGGGATCTTTATTCAGAGACGCTCTCCAAGCTTCTGCCATGTTTTCTTTTGTCATTTCAACTGTTCCGCTTACCACATAAGCCGGCGTCTTTTCACCAAGGATATTTAAAGCCGCCAGTTTTGCCATGGTCGCACCAATTTGATATGGCATATCTGCTACTTTGCCATATACGTTGCCACCCTGCGCCATATCAAGATCATTGTTGCCTCCAAGATCGATTGTCACTACTTTAACATCTTTTTTACCGGCTGCACGAAGCTCTGCAACTACGGGCTCTGCTGCAACATCCCATGCAACATAAATTCCATCCAGATCGGGGTGTTGAGTGAGCATGGTTGCTGCCACATCACCTGTTGCACTCTCTTCAGAGAACCCGGTGATCGCAGCTATTTCAATATCGGGGTAGTTTTTCTTAATTGTTCTAACGAACTCATTATCGCGGTTATTGGTGACAAGGAAATCAACATCATAGAAGATAACGCCAATTTTACCTTTACCGCCGATGGATTCTGCCATCAACTCGGCTGCCGCTCGTCCCATTCCATATTGGTCACCTGTCACAATAGAAACATATTGTTCATCCGCCTTATAAGAATTAACACCGTTATCAGCAAATACAATTTTGGTACCTGCATCAACAGCAGGCTGGTAAGCTCTGGTACCGGAAACTGGATCTACCGGCAAAGAAAGTAGGATGTCGGGTTTAACTGCCATTGTAGTTTCGATGTCGGTTGCCTGCTTGGCCGGGTCAAACTGTGCGTCGGAGATTGCAACGATCTCAATGCCCATTTTTTCAAACTCAGCTTTTGCTCCATCAGTCATTGCATTGTACCATTCGCTCGCACCCGCCCATAGCATTGCTGCTTTAAGTTTTTTCTCTTTGATCTGCGCATATTGCTCCTCTGTGATGGTGACTGTATCTGCGCTCACCGCAGTTTCTCCATTTGGGCCTTTTGCGAATTCACCCTGCTCATTTGCATATCCCGGGATTGTAGTCAATACAGGGTCTTCTGTCGGTGTCTCATTGGATGAACTTTCAGAAGATGCTGAAATATCTGAAGGTTGAACCGAGGGAGCATTGTTTGCCTTGCATGCAGTTAGTGACATCGCCAAAATAAGTGAGAGTATAAAGCTAACAGTTCTTTTCATAATAGCCTCCTAAAATATTTAGATAAAGCAATTTGCTTTATTTCAAACTTTGGATCATTGTAGAAATTTATCTTTTGCCAAACGAATACCGCTCTCGGCGGGGCTTTCATTAAGTGTTGAAAACTTTAAATTGTTCTTTGATACACCTGCCTTTATATTGTTTTGAAAAGCATCTGAAAATGCGTTGTTACCAAAGATACCTCCGGTGGTAACCACTGTGACGCTTTCCTCCTTCGCAAAATTCAACTTTCTATATACCGCTGTAGCAATTTCTGCTACATGTGCCGCAGCCCGTAGAGTTATCCCCTTACAGAACAAATCTCCCGCCTCTGCTTCGGTCATTACTATGACAGCTGAAGAGGCAACCTCTGCATTGTTGAGATTTGCAATTTGAAACGGCATCTCTTCAAAGCTTTCTGCTTGAAAGAATACGCGTAGTTTTTCATAAACTGGTTGGAACTCGCCATGTTTGTCACAGTAACGAATCAGAGATTTGAGCACCTGCGCCCCAATCCAATATCCAGAGCCCTCGTCACTTAGTGGGCTGCCCCAGCCTCCACAACGTATTGTCTCGCCATTTTTTGTAAATCCCACTGCAATAGAGCCTGTACCGGATACTACGCAAATACCGGGAGGATTTGCTATTGAATAAAAAGCAAGCTCAGAATCATTGCATATGTAAACCTTCTGCTGCGGGATATTCATAGTTTCTATAATGGAACGGTAAGTTTTGTAATCTTCCGGGGCATCGCAGCCTGAAAGCCCCAGTACCAAGCCGATAATTTCCTCTACTCCAATATTCATCTCACTACAGATGCTATGAAATGAATCTACTATATTAAAAACAGCTTTTTGCATTCCTGTCACTTTATAATTAGTACTTCCAAATACAAAACATCTTGTTTCTTTGCTTTCCAAATTCAGCACACAGAACTCAGTTCGGGTCCCTCCCCCGTCAACCGAGATTAAATATCCTTTTCGCATTCATTCTACTCCTTTGTTAAACTCCCTTTTCCACCACAAAATGTTTTCGTACAGAAATATTAGATAGGCACATGCTGATAATACCACTGATTCCATAATCATCACTATTACAATAAATAAGTTGTGGTATGCTTTCTCTGGGAATATATTCACTTAAAATACATCTGATTTTTTCAAGACTCTGTTCCGTAATAGCTGTTCCTCGCAAAACAATGATATCAGGATTAAGCACCACAATAAAGTTTGCCATAGCGCAGGCTACCAGCATATCATAACGGCTTTGCAGGGCTTCGAGTTCATTTTCGGCACAACTATTTAGCCTTTGAACAAGGGATTGGATTTCAAGTTCCAACCAACCGCCTTTACTCGCGTAATGTCCAGGTTTATCCGAATCCACCTTATTATCAAGCGTTAAATATCCCAGTTCGCCTGCAAAACTGCTAAACCCCTTGAGTAGACGCTGATTTATGATGACCCCAGACCCAAGCCCTTTTCCAATATAAAAGTAAACCATATTATCATATTTTTCTTTCAGATTCGTGTGATAATAGCCGATTGTAGTTAGCTTAACATCGTTTTCTACATAGGTACTCACTCCATAGCGCTGCTCTACTAGCTGTTTAAGGTTTATGTTCTCCCACTCTGCAATGTTTGGGATACTGGTTATACGGTCATCTTGCATGACAACCCCCGGTACTCCAATACCAATTGCTTTAACCTGAGCATTGGAAAGGTTTATCATATGGTCGATAGCATGAAATGTTGAATCGAGTGCTGCCTGCGACGTCGTACCGGTTTCAACCGGAAACGTTTTAGATTTAATAATATTTCCCAAAATATCTACTAAACAACATCTATAGCTATCATTTAAAAAATAAAGCGCGATAATATTTCCTAAATTATTGTTACCGATGTACATCTTTGCTTTGCGTCCAACGCCGTTATCCGTGGAACCCTGCTGCTTGATCACACCATCGTTTTCTAAAATATCCACGATCTTATTGACGGTAGGCAGGCTAAGATTTGTAATTTTTGAAAGTTTAGGCTTAGAAATAGGGCCTCTTTCAAAAATCAACTTATGAATAATATCAATGTTTACTTCTTTGATCAACTGCGGTTGACCTACCATCATATTTATCGGATCCTTTCAGATTGGCTTTCAAACTAATTTATTAATAAAGTTTCTTAATTAATATATTATATAGTATATTTGAAAAAGTCAATTAAAATTCAGCAAAATACTACATAAAACTACATTATTGTTTTTGTCAGGAATGTATATTGACAAATAGAGAAGCCACTTTTTGCAAAACTTTTCACCAAATTTGGCAAAAAACTTTAATGTTTGATCAACTAATTCAACAAACACAGGCATAATACTTTTGAAGTATTATGCCTGTGTTTTCTTATTTCTATTGTGCTTCATTCAAAGCTTTTAGCGTTGCTTTGATAACCTCAGCTTCTTTCTCTGTTATTACCCTAAAAAACACCCATCGTCTTCGCCCAGAGCAATCAGATTTCCAAGCTCCCTATAGAACAAGTTCGAATAGATTGAACAGACAAATAATATTATTATGAAAATTGGAAATATAGTACCGGCATTTCTATTTAAAAAATGTAATAAGCTTTGTATGTCATTCATGACAAAGCCTCCTATGTTTTTGATGCGGTTGGCAAACCTGCTTCAATTTTAACATAGGAGGTTTTCTTGTATCTAAAAATTTCTATCCTCACCGGCATAGCCAATGGTTATTGCACGCTAAAGCATTCAAGTCAAAATGCCCCCAGACATTACCGGGGGCATTTTGAAGCTTAATAATCTTGCAGTTATTCTTTAAAATATTTTCGCTTTAGAAAAATGCCTGCTGAAACAACAGTAACAAGTAAAACAATACTCACCCATATCACTGTGCTTGCACCGCTATTTTTAGGTACATCTTTTATACTAACACTGGATTTCTCTTTTGCCTCAGTTTCAACAGCCTGCTCTGTTTTTTGCTGTGTTTGTATAAGAACTCCACCTGTTTCAGGGTTTGCATTTTCTTGAGATGTAGCCGCAATCGCACCTGTAATTTCTTTTTCGCTAAGGATGTAATCGGAACAATGGGTAATGATAAAATCCACCCAGCCGTCCTCATTCGCTTTTAATCCGGACTGAATCAGCTCAAATTTGTTTTTACCTGTATTAAAGTAGTACAGGTAGAATGTTTTGTTTGCCTTGTCTGCTAATTTTACTCTTATCTTGGTTTTGCCCGGCAGTTCACCATGATAATAGAAGTAAAGGTTTGTGACCTCTATGCCACCGACCAGCTTCGCGATTGCTTCTGCATTTGGCGATTCTTTGGCGATTCGCGTATCGAACCAAATGGTACCAGGCATATCGTTTTCTATATTCTTACTCTCAAAAATCCAACTATACCAGTCGCCATTTAAGGTCACTGTTTTATCTTTGTTTGACATTAGCTTACTTAGAAAACTCGTACCTATCTTATAATTGTTTCGAACGCTGATGCTAACGTCCTTATCGGATTCAGCAATCTTATCACTTAGGTCAGAAGAAGATACCAAATTTGGCTCAATATACTTTGTATGTGTAGCACTGTTTGGCTTCCCAGGATCAGGGTCTGCTGGGTCACTTACTTTAACCAATGCATCAATTGCTGATTGCAGTACTGCTATTGCATCTGTAATTTCTTTCTCTGTTGATTTTACATTGTCTGCAACTGATTGTGCTGCTTGAATAGCTTTAGCGAGGGCAGTCCTACTGTCTTGTGTATACTTGCTGTCCTCAGTCTTTTCTTTAGCAACATTGATTAATCCTAGCAAAGCATCCTTGCTAGGTGGAATTGGTTTGTCTTTTACCCGCACGGTCACCATAATCTCTGCAGTCAAACCTTTGCTGTTGATGATGCCACCCGACAGCACCAGTCTACCAGTTATAGAGTAGTCTCCCGATGTGTTGCCGTCATAGTTACTGGTATTCCAATCAACGTTAATCTGTTGTTTGCTGTTGTCTTCCAACGTAACAGTTACAGTTGCAGGCAAGTCAAGTTTGCTTACATCTGTATCATATGCTACTGTTTTCGCTTCCGGGTTACTTATACCTATAATTTCTTTATCGGTAGGCTTCAGCTCAATCTTAACCTGAACAGCCTTGGCCGGCATAGTAAAACTGTATCGCAAGGTTCCTTCGGGAACACCTGTGGTTACCTGCGTTACTGTAATCTCTGCTGCCGCTTCATCTGCTTCCTGTGCAGTAATGGTTTTAA
>NZ_DALZQO010000002.1:0-55995 GCF_032017025.1 Hydrogenoanaerobacterium sp. | reverse complement strand
GCTTGCCCGGCTCAATGTTTGTAATATCTATGGTTACAACATCATCGGGCAGAGCATCGCCTTTATCAACATCAACGGTTGCTGTTCCTCCAATTACTTCTACGGAAACAGGATAACTACCTTCAGGTACAGGTCTTAGTACAATTTCGTCGGTATCGCGTACCCTCATTCGGTTTCCTTCAGGGTCCATAGAGATCATGCCGCAGGCAGAAATAGTACGTCCAACCTTAATATTGGGATCCCATTTACCCGTCTGTGCATATTTCCCCGAAGAACTTCCGATATAACCCTCCACAAAGATTCTTGCTTCACCGGTACCATCATTGACATAAAGATTTTGATCATCCATTCGGACAACCTTACCCTGTATTTGAGCCAGCCAGCCCATATTTGCCTTTGTAATATCTTTAGTTGCAAAGTTCCTAGGCTGAACAGATTTAACGGGAGTATTCAACACTACAATGCCCATCTGCTCACTGTCAAGCTGAATTTCAACATCTCCCGCGTATTCATCCACAAAACCTCTTACAATGACCTCAGTGCCAAGTGGGATATCCCGCTCTGAAACGCCAAACACTGTGATACCACCAGTAGCGTCCTGAACGTACATCACATCAAAGAACGAGTTGGAGCGTCCAAGCCTCTTAGATGTTCCGCCCGGTTGTGTGGTTACGCGTCCTTTAATCTCCACATACTGATCTTGCATGTTGTCAGCATTTTTCTGGACGTGTGCAATCGTAGTATTCTTGGTCTGGTACATCATCCAGCCCAGAATATTTTCAAATATTTCAATGTTGCTATACTGTGCCGCATTGCTCCCATCAATCTCAAAATCTGAGAAGAAGGTGCTTCCTCCAACCACTAGGCGTCCGCCGGAGGGTAAAATTTCTGCAGCAAGTGAAAATTTCTGGTCGCCTTCCTTCAGCATCATATCGCCCGCACGATCCTTATCATCTTGGAAGCAGTCCTCGTGCAGTTTGACAAGTACTTCGATATTTTCTTTGTTGGCGTTTCCTTCATCCACATAAAGCGATGCGCCTGCATAAGAGCTGTACATTTTAGGCGTTGTAGGGTTTCCGGAATCATCGAGATCGTAGCCAATATTAGCGGTAAGATTGTATTTCGGGCTCTCACCGTAGCGCGTATAATACATACGATAATTGTTGGCGTCACCCTGACATATGGTATCGTCGTTGGCACGCAAGGCACTGCCGATGGGTACTAGAATTTGATTGAGCTGATAATCTTTAGAAAATACCTTGTCACCCGCAATATCATAAGAATCGCGTTCGGATGACATAATCAGATTACCGCCATTATCCATATACTTCTTAATTGCATCAAGCTCTGCCTGTGTATATTTTACTTTTTCTTTATCTGCAGCCACAATTTCCCTGGTGCAAGGGTCCGATATAATTAGTATATCCACACCCTGTAAAACAGCATCACTGAATCTTTGTTTGTTTTCTTCCAGGAATATCCCTCTGCCGTTGAGAAACTTTTCGAGCGAGGTCATCTTGCCATTGTAGTAACCTGACACATAGTTATTGCGATGAGCTGCGTCGATCATAACGCGTGGTGTATCTGTCGGGTTTTCAACTCGTAAAACAAGCGATTTATAGAAAGCTTCCTCTACATCGTTGATATTCATGGTTACTTTAATAATATAGTTTAATTTGCCAATTTCTGATGTGGGGAAATCGTAACTGCCGGTAAAGGTCGCCCCAATCATTTGTTGATTAATGCTTTGGGTCCAGACTGGTTCTCCCTGTTCTTCATCTTTCCATATCTCGACTCTGTCTACCTTAACACTGCTATTAGTGTTATTGTTATACAGCTCGACATTCAATTTCAGCGATTCATTCAGCTTAACGAGCGATTTTTCAAACGCAATATTGGTAGCGCCCGCCATTTTCTCTTTTCCTGTCCAAATCGGTGCGGAAACTGCAATATCTTTATCGGGTTGATCGACTCTTACATAATAATAAGCATTATCGGCTCTCAACTCCAGTTTCCATTCCGCAGTGCTTTCGCTGAAATTCTTACTGGCTACCGTCTTGCCACCATTGGTGATGATAGATATCTTTCCTATTGATTCGCGATCCGGATCGGAAATCTTGATTTCCATGGCCAGATTTGTAGGGTTATTTAAAATAGTACCCATAACCTCGCCGTTTACAAAATAGGACATAACAAGGTTTTTATCCTCGGTTGCATAGACATGCCGCTCTCGCATAGCATTTTTCAGCTCATCGCGATTTATAGAGGGAGCAAGAACGACACTGCGGGCGTCATTTGCGGTGCCCCAACCTTTTTTGTGATTATCCTGATTATTGGTGGGGGCAACATGCCATCCTTTATCCAAAGCCTTGTTGTATTCATCGTAGCTTGGGAAGTATCCAGTACCACGGATAGGACCTTCACCATTTCCTACTTCCAGTAGATTAATAACATTATCGTATTCAGGCTTATAGCTTCCAAACTCTTTAAAAGATCCAAATAGGGTGCCAGGATGATTGAATTGACTGATAGATTGGGTGTCTTGTGCGATTCTATCATAATATTTCTCCATATCCTGCATTTTAGAGTCATTACGGTCGGCGAACCATGCTGTATTAAAGGTGTTCATATGCCCATGAGGCATTTTCTTTCCATTTAGAATATATGGGTTTGTACTGGTGCTGCCATTCCAAGTCATTTCAAATCCAACCAGCGTTACAAAGGGATTGGTTGGATCATTTGGCTTGTTAAATTCATCCGCTACTGCATGCTGACGAATCCATTTGCTGTTACCGGTTCCCTCCACTGTGGTTGCATTCAGGCAGCTGTCTGCGGTTCCATAGCTCTCACCGGTTCCGCCCTGCATGTACCAGTTGGAGTGATCGGTAATTGCCATAAAATCTAAATCCGCTTTGTCGCGTGCCCAAGCATAAGCCTCTGCCAGAGTTCCGGTACCGTCCGACTCGGCTGTATGCGCATGCAACTGCCCGAAAAACGGCTGGTAATTTACCACCCCAACACGGAAGGTCCATTCCTGTGAGAAAACATAAGTATGGCCGGAGATACTTTTGTCAATCAGCTCTGCTTTCATTTTGTGGATTCCGTCCGGAAGAAGCTCTGTAAATTTTCCGGTAACCTCCGAAGCAGTTTGGTCAACCGACTTGATAAGCTCTTTGGGTGCTGCCGCATCATCTACCAAAGAAACTTTAATATCATATTTCGTGGAGTTAATCACTTTTACTAAAATATCCGGTTTGCCGTTTTCACCCACACCGCCGTTGGGAGCAAACTCGCCTACAGCAGGTAAGTTTTTAATGTTTACCGTAGCTTCCGCATTCTTTTTGCTGTAATTTCCGGCAGCATCCTTTACTCTGGCGTAAACAGTCATTACGTCAGATGACTTGGTGGGCAAAACTTTTACTTGCTTCACCAGGTTTTCCACTTTGGATACATTGCCGTCAATCGGGTATGCCGTCCACTTAAGCTCATCGGCAGTGTTGTAGGTTACTGCAATTTCAACTGCCGCAAGGGTGGATTCTTTAGAGTGTGCCGAAAGAATTGTGACATCCATCGTACCGCCGTAAGCACCATCGTAACTCGGGGCAAGTGTAATGGTCGGTGCATCCACATAAACAAACGAGCTGTTTCTGGGGGTGCACTCAGCGGGGTAAAAATCGTTTTTATTGTCGTTGGCGTTATAACCGTTGGTGGCACCGGTTGTTCCGCCGTCGTTATCTTTTCTTTGATGAGACTCTCTATTGTTACCGGTATCTGTGGTAGGCCCCGTGCCTTTAAACAATTTGGCGCCCGAACCATAACCCACCAGATCTACGATTGCAGGGTCATCTTTACCCGTAATTTTTGCCGTACTGTTGGAGAGCGTTACAATACCGGAAGTACCCGACATATTAAAATTATTGGTAAAATCGGGTTTCGGCAGGTCTATGGTGCCGCCCGCTCCGGCTGAGCATTGAATCAAATAGTAGCTGCCTGCCTTTATGGTACCGCTTAAAGCGCTTGGGCTAAAACTGGTGCCTGCTGAACTGGCATACTGAATCGACCATCCCGTTAGGCTTATATCTTGGGAAGTGGGGTTGTACAGCTCGATATAATCATTTTTATAATAAGCACCGGCGTTTCCGCCCGCACCATACACCTCGCTGATAACCAGCTGCAGCGCGGAGGTAATGTCTTTCGCATCGGCTACTCTAATTTGGTACACGTTAAACTGTCCGAGCACACCGACGACGTTTACCAAATCCCCTTGCTTTAACGGTGCTGGATCTGGAATTTTAAACATGTTGAGGCTGGAGTCCCCTTGAATCAGCGGGGTGTCACCACCAGTATTGACCGCCCCGAGCACAGCCCCCATAATTTGAATACGACGCGACTCATAGGCCTCTGCTTTTGCCGGGTCAGAAAGCTCTTTGAGGGTGACAGTTACAGGCAAAGGTGATTTTTGACCGGTAGCTTCAACCGTAACCTTGTCATTTGCCGGGTTGATTTGGAGCAGACCGTTGTATTGGCTCAAATAGCCAATCGCTGTAATCTTATCGCCGCGGCCAAGCTTGAGTGAACCACCATACCTTACACAGATTCCGGCCTCATCATCCTGAATGGTGTAGCTTTTTCCGTCCACAAAAGTGACGATGCCACTAACTGTAACAAGCTTATTTTTGTCCTCTACAGGGTTTGCAGTCCATTTGCCCCTTGCTTGTGCAATACTGCTGACTGCATCCACAGTATAAGCAAACAAGGCCTCGATGGAATCACGCATATCCGTTTTAGACGCTTTTGCATAGAGGGTAACTTCTTCATTGACTATAATTTTTGTAGTTCCAGCAATATAATTTGTATAAGTGCCCTCAGCACCCAGCTTGTACTGGATTTGGGCATCAGCCGTTGCAGTGGTTAGGATTACTTCAGTGCCCGGAGCAACTTTGCCCGCCGTAGGTGCCGCGGTTACTGGTTGTACACGGTCAAGTGCTTCTTCCGTTACAACAATATCCGTTACCGGGTCACCGATAAAGATTTGATAATCCTTATCAAATTGCCCCACCACACCGATGATATCGATGGTATCACCTTCACTGACAGTGGAACCCACAGGTAGTACAAGTTTGCGGATAATGATCGTCCCACTCGAATCGGTCAGCAAAGTATTCCCTGTAGGAAGAATATCACCGATTATTGCCCCGCTCACTTTTATTCGCATGCCTTCAAGCTCTTCACCAATCACCGAAATGCTCGCAACTTCTGATGCGGCTGGCAAGTCTGCCGAGGCATTTGTAACCGTGATATCAGTGTTTTCCGCGAGCTGAAGCTGCAACATCTCTCTATATACGTTCAATGTTCCAGTCGCCTGAACCTCTTTGCCAATGGTAAATTCTTTTACCGTGTCATTTGTTTTTAGGAAGACACAGATGCCGGCAGTGCTGTCTTGAATAAAAATACTTTTTCCATCCACAGCCGTTACCACACCTTGCAGGGTAAATCTACCCTCCTGAGCTTGCCTTGCAGCGGCAATCGTTGAAACTGTCTCCTCCAAGGCTGTGGTTGCCTCAATTGTATCGGCAGGCAGCGGTATTGTCCCGGTGTCTTCCGACTCTCCCTCGCTGGGCTCTGTCCGCGATGTTCCAGTTTCTATTTTTTCCTCATCAGGAGCAGGGACTAGAGGTGCTGCTTCAGGGGTATCTTGAATTGGCGCAGGAGAAGTGTGTGTTTGCTCTGCTTCACTTTCGTTAGAAACTGAAGACGATACCTCAGCTGATACGGGAATTGATGTCTGAGCAAATACGGTTACGCTCATATTCAGTATCAGAGAAAGTGCCAGTAGAATTGATATACATTTAGAAACACTTTTTTTCATATTATCCTCCCACTTCTTGATGTCGTATACTATGCTGCTTCTTTCATGTGCGGGGGCACCCTCTATTGTTTATCCTCCTCCTTTTCGCATAAGCCCCGTAATTTCTTTTTCCAATTCCGTTTTTCCGAAGGATCCAAGCATCGGTTCACCCGTCATTGTACCATCACTTGTAATGAATATCGTTGTTGGCTTTATACTGACTGCATTCATTACTCCTTCACGCAATTGGTCATTCGGCAAAATATTTAGAAAGGTAACTCCGTTATTCCTTAATTTTCCTTGTATAGAGTCCGCATTACCTTCATCTCCTTCTATTGGCACACCTAAGATTAAGATGGATGGATTCCTTTCACCAATTTCTTGTAAATTCTTCAACTCTTCCATGCAAAAGTCGCTTTCAATACTCCAAAAGCACATAGCTGTTAGCCCGTATTCTCTGAAAATCTCTTGCGTAATAGCGGTTTTATCTAGGGTTTGAGTATCAAAGCTGATCTGCCCAGTTTCCAGTAGCGCATTTTGAGGCGTTTTTGGGGTAAATACCTCTATAGAATCTTTTACCTGCTGCAAATCTTTTGCTAGTTCCTTTAGCATCTCTACCGCTTCATCCGAAAGCTCGTCTGGAGAAAAATTGTTATTATACAGGAAATGATAATCCTGATTACCATTGGCTCCAATGAAGTCGTCATAAGAATAAACGGATTTAAATTCTTTTATAAAGTTTAGGTATTCTTTATTTGTATTTTCTTTCTCGCCAATTAAAACTGCACATATTGGTCTCATACGATCGGGCAAGGTTTCATTAAATGCTTTTTCTTCTTCGATAGTTAGTAAATTATCTTCTATATCACGAATTGTTTGGACATCCTCCCGTGACATAAAATAGAGCGACATACCATAAGGCACATGATTGTACTGAATCAATACATTTTCTAAAGAAAGACTACGCCAATCAGCTGGAATCGTAAGTGTAAATCCTAATTCTGAGTAATCGTATGTATAGGAAAGAAGTTCTGCCTCCGACCGGGTGACAGCGGATGCTTCCGGTTGCAATGAAGTATGCGCTTTTTTATCTGTGCATCCCGTAATACATGCTAGTATTAGTGTTAGAGTAATCAAGAAGAAAAATTTCAGCTTTCTCATTGTCTTTCCTCCGCATGTAATTTATTTACATAAATTTAAATTTGAGTTAACTTTTCCATTGTTTATTATATAAATAGTATTACTTTTACCAATAATTGTCAAGGATTTTTGTTTTAATTCTAACATTATAACATTAATAAATTGTTGTTTTGTTTCATTGTTAACGTTTATCGTTATATAGATTAATTTGTAAATATAAAGTTAAAATTCAAATATTATTTTAGATTTTCAAAATATTTATTAACCAATTAGGTCAAAAGTTAAATATAAAAAGAGTCGTACAGAATGTGAACTATACCGCAGAAAACGGACAATGACAAAAAGAGCCTCCTGTCGTAGAATAGAAACTACGACAGGAGGTTTTGTTATGCATAGAAAAAAAGGGACGTTGAACACACCACAAACAATTATAGACGAAATCGTGGTCAGGCATAGGGCTGGCATTATGATTAGGGAATTGGCAGAAGACTGCAACAAGTCATATAAAACCATTAAGTCGATGATATACAGAGAAAACTGCAAAGAACGTCAAAAAGAATTCGGTTTGCCACCTAGAAAAGCACGCGGCAGGAAGCCGGCCGTATCATTGCAAGATTACAAATATGAAAACAAACGCCTGAAGATGGAGAATGAATTATTGCTGGATTTTCTCTATCTCGCTGGAAGGAAGTGAAAGCCACTACCAAATATCGTGTCATTTATAAGCATAGGGACAAGCATGCCATATCCACCATGTGTAGCTTTTTCTCAGTTTCACACAGCGGTTACTATGATTTTGTGGGGCGCATAGATAAACCGGATAGAGATGAAGCATTAAAAGAACTGATTGAGGAACGTAGAGCACAGCGATATGGGCAAACACTGGGATGTTGCAAGATTTTGTTGTATAACAATTTCTTTATTTTCCTATATTTTAGTATGAGTATAATTTACAAAAAATCAAAATAATGTAATTTTTAACTAAATTTATAGAAATTATTACCTATTTGGTGATATAATAAATTAATAATAATTTTAAAGAGTTTTGCACATTGTATCATAATTAAATAAGGAGAATCAGGACATGAAAAAATATTATTTGCGCTTTGCCAATGTTTTTCTTGCAGTAGCACTTGTTACTCAAACAGCGTTACCGGTATTTGCATTAGCAGATGCAGCGAAGACTCTCCCCACATTGCCCGTGACCGAAGTAACGGATGTAGAAAATACGCAAACCGAACCCACATTGCCCATGACTGAATTAGCCGATGCAGAAAACACGCAAATCGAACCCACATTGCCTATGACTGAATTAGCCGATGCAGAAAAAGACGAAACAGAAAAGGTTACTGCCGAGGAAGCAAATCTGAATACTATCATGGAAAATGAAAGCACGATGGCGCAAACTGTTCCCGAAGACAGCTATCCGATAACCACACAGGTGATTGGTGGCAAGGCAACAATAAACGTTGATAAAACAAATCCCAAACCAGGCGAGCTAGTAACAGTAGAAATTACGGACATTGAATTAGAGAATAATAAGCATATAAATGTTTGGATTCATCTAACAGAGAATAAAAATATATATGTTAGAATGAAGGATATATCTGAGAGCAATCTAAAATACCAGTTTCAAATGCCGTCAAAATCCGTTAACGTTAAGGTAGAGTTCCAAGATATCATAACCATCATATCCCAGCCAGCATCACAGACGGTTACAGAAGGCAATACCGCGGTATTTAGGATTGAAACAAAAAGTATAGGTAGTTCGGATAGAACTTCATATCAGTGGCAAACGCTGAACGAATACAATCAATGGACCGATATTTACGATGCAACACAAAAATTTTATAAAACAAAAAACACGGCATTAGATGATAACGGTAAACAATTCCGCTGTATAATAACATGTAGGAATAATTATACTTCATCTTATAGTTCAACAATAGCCAGTGACACCGTAACTCTCATAGTACAGGATGTTCAGCCAACTGATAGAACAATTATTGCAGTGGCCGACTTTCAACCGATTAAAGTGAAATATTATGAAAAAGAAAATTTGCTGAATTTGCCAAAGGTGGTTACCGTTACACTGGATGACAATAGCCAAGAGCAACTGGCTGTTGCGTGGGATACCTCTAATTATGATAAGCACATCCCCGATGATTACATTTTAATTGGCAATCTGGTATTACCTAACGGAGTTACCAACAGCAAACAGCTGACAGCCCAAATTAAAGTAACAGTAAGTGAAGGTGGCCCAGAACAATCACATAGAGATGATTTAATTGTAAGCTTAGAAGTTGCATACAGCAGATTCCAATTAATACCGTATAGAATAACAGACAGATCTGCTCTGATTCAAGCCATTATAAAGGCTGAAAAAGCGATGGATATGGAACAGCCGACATCACGCGATTACGTAACAGCAGTAAGAGAATTAGATGAGGCATCAGATAATTACTCTCCTGATATTATTGCGGAAGTAATTGACCCCGAAAATCCCGGAAGGGAAGGGCTTAATACATGGGTTAAATACGCACCGGATTTGGCAAAAATCAATTTGTTTACGCAGCACAGCCGAGACCGTTTAATGGATGAGACAGAAGCGGCACAACGGGTACTGGATAATGAAAATGCAACGGAAACTGAATTCAGTGATGCTTACAAAGCGCTCTTAAACGCAGTCAAATCTTTGGAACGAGTAAGAGCATCTGAATATCCGGGTAAGAATGCATTAAAAGCTTTACTCAAGGTTGCTCAAGAAAAAGCTGCTGACCGCAAGTATACGCAGGAAAGCCGAGATACTTTAAATAAAGCGATCAAAACAGTACAAGCGGTTCTTGATAATCCAAAAGCAATTGATAATGAAGTTTTCGATGCTGAGTCGGCATTGATGAGTGCAATAGAATATCTCGAAGTAAAACCGAATACAGACAAACCTTCGACAGGAGGAGGTTCAAAAAGAAATCGCTCTTCTTCCTCGGGCGGCGGAAGTTATGTTCAGCCTAATCCGGATACCATATGGGATATTAATGACAGCCTAACCAAGTCTTTATACGGTGTAAATGTCACCGTAAGCCCCAATTACAAGCTGAGCACCGCTTTTTTAAATGAGTTGATGGTGAATAAACAGAAATCGGTCACCCTAAAAGGTGGCTGGTATAACTGGAACTTTTACGGCACGAGCATCGAAAGCACAATGCCCGGTGTGATGTGGTTTGATACCACAATCAGCACTGTAACATCCATACAGCCGCAAATCAGCAAGCTTACCGGTAAAAGCGACATCACGGTTCTGCACTTTGCTTATCAAGGCAAGCTACCAGGCAAAACAAAAATTGATGTAGATATCGATAAATATGCAAACAAAAAAGTATATATCTATTACCACAACGCAGCCAAATCACAGTTGGAGTTGGTGCAATCTAACGTAAGTGTAAATGCAAACGGTATTATGGAGTTTACCATCTCTTATTGCGCGGATTATGTTATCAGCCCTACTGTCATCAAAGGTGCAGTAACGGTTGCAAAGCCTGCACCCAAAAAATAAATATCATTAATCAAAAAGCCCTGCTGTACCGAAAAGTATAGCAGGGCTTTTTTAGAATCTCTATTCCATGGCGACTATTCCATTTTTCTAAGTTCATCATTATTTTATCTTTACGGATCAGGTTAACTTGCCGATACCCCTTTCTTTGCGCGGCTCATTTTGCGTTTGACCGCTTGCTTGATATTCCGATACTGGTTTTCACACTACGTTTAGTTGCGATAATTTACCTCCGACCTTTGGATCATTATGATATTTCTTTTTCAGCTTTTACAGGCGGGTATTATTTGACGGTTATCCATTTTGTTATGAGCTAAACTGTGTGGAACCACTTGGCAGGCGTTCTCTTTCGTAGTACGTCCATAATAGAAACAAGGGAAACACAGGGAGACACAGCATACATTGCTCTCGAATGGATAAGGCCCAAACATAATTGAGCAATCTCGCATCGCAATTGGGTTCGCTGTCCGCTGCAACCAATTTAATATTACGTCCATCTTAATGTGCTGCTTTACAATCAGCTTCTTGGTTTCATCGGTAATTCTCATATCGAATCGCTCTTTGTCTTATAGATACTAAAGTCCATTAGATACCGGTGTCATAAATTTAATATATCACTACAATTTGAGCACCATATGTCAATAGTATTTTAGCCAAGATTGTAGAGTTTTGACTTTATAAACCGAATGGTATCGTAGTTGGCCTGTGATGAAATCAATATTTAGTAATTGAAAGCACTATATACAACAATGTTACAAATTTTTCCAATGTGCATTTCTATAATAAAAGTACGAGGTCATTCTAATAAAGAGAGGAAGAGGAATATGAATATGACAGCACAAAAAAGAATATGGTCTGGTATTTTGGCACTGGTCGTATGCATCTCGATGGTTTATGGTAGCACAATTTCCGCTTTTGCCGAAGGAGTGGAGCCCGATGCGCAAACAACAGCGGGCGAGCAACCCCCTGCCGCTCCCGATGTTTATGACAGTGGCAATCCCGTCGTTGATTCAGGAACACCTAACGATAGTGAGAACCAGCCCTTGGAAGCAGCAGCGCCACCTAGCGACTATAAGACTATCACTATTTTACATACCAACGACATACATGGCAACTTTGCAGGTGATAAGTTGGTAAGCGCAGACTATGTGGCGGCGCTCAAACAAAGCATACCGGGTTCCATTCTGGTGGATGCGGGTGATGCAACGCAAGGTAGCTCGTTTGCAACGCTGACCAAAGGAAAAGATGTAATTCGCCTGATGAACTCCGTGGGGTATGATGTAATGGCGGCAGGCAACCATGAGTTTGATTACGGTTTAGATGCGCTTTTGAGTAACGCTAAGCTAGCGGAATTCCCGATTCTTTCGGCAAACGCAATTAAAGATGGAAAACCTATTTTAGAAGGAGTCGCATATGGCTCGAAAGGTAAGGTTAATAACGGTGCCTACGAAATATTCGAAGCAGACGGCATAAAGTTAGGCTTCTTCGGTATTACAACCCCTGAAACTGCGGTAAAAACCAATCCAGCCGGCATTGTCGGGGTGAGTTTTGGTGAGGATAATGTGGATACGGTGGCAGCTATCTGCCAGCAAAATATCGACGAACTGAAAGCCGCAGGTGCTGATGTGGTAATTGGTATGATGCACGTGGGCATTGATTCTTCCAGTGAAGTTACCACCCGGAAATTGGCAGAAAAACTCACCGGAATTGATGTTATCATCGACGGCCATAGTCATTCAATGGTAACCGAAACCCAAAATGGAATTCTGATTGGGCAAACCGGTTCCGGCTCCAAAAATATAGGAAGAATTGAAATTGCAATTGGTACCGACGGTAAAAAAACTATGACCAACAAGCTGTTGGACCTTGACGCAGTCAAAGCACTGGGTATTACCCCCGATGCAGAAGTGGCTTCGCTTGCCAAGTCTATTGTGGATTCACAAAAAGAGCTGCTTTCCCCTGTGGTAGGTAGTACAAAAACTTCACTATGGGGTGGTACGGTCAACGGCCTCAGTGAGGCGCGGCTTTTTGAGACCAACCTTGGTAGCTTGATCGCCGACTCAATGGCCGATGCCGCAAAAAACCTAATTCGTGATGAACGGTATAAAGACCTGCCAATCGTGGCGCTGCAAAACGGCGGCGGTGTGCGCGCTGTTATTAAGAACGGTAAAATTACAAAAGGCGATGTCATTAACGTACTTCCGTTTGGCAACAGCCTTGCGTTTAAGCTGGTTTCACCTAAAGTGTTGTATGAAGTATTTGAAACCGGTTTGGCGATAACAGGTCAGGATTTCGAAACCGGAAGAATTGATGGTCCGGTAGGTGGTTTTCCGCAAATTTCGGGTGTACGTGTAGAATTTAATCCTGATTTAGCAAAGGGCTCCCGGGTTTATGCCATTTATCTCAGCGGGAAAGATCGGGCACTTGACCCAAACGATGAAGCCGAAAGCATCATTCTTGCATCAAACGACTTCCTCATTGCAGGCGGTGACGGATACGATGTACTAAAAGGACTTACCCATGTGGGCGAAGGCGGCGTACTGGATGAGATTTTTGAAAAATACTTAACCGAACTGACTGCGAAAAGTGGCGGGGCGTTTTATTATCCCATCACTGCAGGCCGCATGAAGACAGTGGGTGCCTATCAGCCCAAGCCTTATACCGCATCAATTTTAGTAACAGATGAAACGCAAGTACCGCTGAAGGACGTAAATATCCGTTACCGTATCGACAATGGAAGTTATCGGATAGGTACGACGAATGCAAATGGTATGCTGGTGCTTTCTAATTTACCGGTTGGACCTCATGGTGTACTGATTGAAGGCGCCGATGAAGTGTTGGTGAACAACTACAGCGGTGCGGGTATGAGCAAAGAAGTAAAAGCGATAGGTGCAATTAAGCAGACTGCAACTTCAACGAATACCTCTTCTTCTGAAAAACAAGCATCGAAAGACTGGAGCAATGCAATTGACCGTGCAAGAGCAGCGGCAAGCGGCGACAAGCTTTCTCTGTATCTGGAAAAAGATGATCAGATTTCGGCTACTATCTTGGAAGCAATTGCCGGCAAAGACGTAACCCTTACCGTCAGCTACAATGGCAGTGATTATGTTATCAGTGGCAAAAATATAAAAGTAGATGCCTCTCGAATTTACTATACCCCCGAAGACCTGATTAAAATGGTAGCACCAATTGATTCGGATACAGCCGTGAACCCCGACACCGGTTTATATGTCGATGGCGGCTTGGTATTTTCCACAATCGTTCTATTCGCCACAAGTGCATTACTTCGTAAAAAGAGAAAAGTATAAGGCTGTTCCTCATCAAAAGAGTAATCAAAATTCAGTTTATATCTATTAGCCAGATTAAGAGCAAGAGCGACATAGGGAAATTCCCCATGCCACTCTTGCTCTTTGTGTTAAAATACCCTTCTACGGTGGTATGGAGGTCAATGAGGCAAAACGGCTCAAGCAGCTCGAAGAAGAAAACCGACGTCTCAAGGATCTAGCAGCAGACCTGACGTTGGACAATCATATTTTGAAGGATGTGCTCTCAAAAAACGGCTAAAGCCTGCCGACAGGCGCAAAATCGCCTGTGAGATACAAGAGCAGTATCATCTCAGCGAACCCAGAGCGTGCAGGCTTATGGATCTTGGACGTAGCAGTAAACGCTATGTTCCCGTGGATAAGACTGAAGATGCAGCAACCATAGAGCGACTCACTGTGTTAGCAGCCAGGTGGAAACGTTTTGGGTATCGACGATTGCACATCATGCTCGAGCGTGAAGATATCCACATCAATCATAAGCGCACTTATCGGCTGTACAAAGAGGCCGGATTGAGCATTCGGAAACGCAGTAAGAAGAAACGTTATGAAAAACGTGGCATGCCAGATCGGACATGTCTTACATACAACTCCAGATGGTCTATGGATTTTGTCTGTGATCGGACTCGGTATGGCGGACATATACGCATTATGACATTGATTGACGAGGCAACAAGAGAATGCCTTGCCCTTGAAGTAGACAGTTCTATCACCGGAAGAAAAATAACTTCCGTGTTAAATCGGGTTGCCTTGTTTCGTGGATTGCCAAAAGAAATTCTGCCTGATAATGGTTCCGAGTTTACAGGTAGCGTATTGAATGCTTGGGGTCATGACCATAAGGTAGAACATATTTTTACGGATCCCGGTTGTCCTACGCAGAATGGATATATAGAAAGTTTTAACGGTAGCTTCGAGATGAATGCCTGAATCAAAACTGGTTGCAAACCTTTCAGAGGTCAAAGGAATCATTGAAGAATGGCGACTGGAATATAACAAATTGAGGCCACATTTCTCTCAAGGCAATTTGACCCCAGAAGAATATGCCCTCAAAATATCGGGGTGATGACTAACATTCCAAGTGGTCGGATCTGGGGGGCAGATCGATGCTGGGGGGTAAATTGATGTGTTTATGGGGTTCAGCGCCGGCTGCCAGCCCTTGATGGGCTACAACTACGGCTCTGGGAATTATGAGCGCATGACAAGCTTTATCAAAACAGGAATACTATCCACCAGCCTGGTTGGAGTGTTTATAACACTAGTGTTGGGAGCTTCGTCCCCCTTTCTTGTTTCCGTGTTCACACCATTGGGAGAAGTTTGCAGCAGCGGTTCCACCATCCTGCGCACTCTGATTCTATCCCTTCCCTTTATGGGTGGCATAACGCTGTGTTCGACTACTTTTCAGGCTATGAGTAAGCCTCTTAAAGCTTTCATTTTAACCATATCGCGGCAAGGCTTATTGTATATTCCCTTATTGTTCCTTCTAAACCACCTGTTTGGCCTGAGTGGAATGGTATACTCACAACCCATAACCGATTTGATTATGCTTCTTGTCTCCAGTTCTTTTATATTAAAGGTACTACATTCACTTAAAACAGATATGCGAGAAACGGATAATTTGAAGGATATATGCGGAGGGGTTGATGTTGAAAAAATATATTAATATTTCATTTGTTTACGCAATAATCGCAATTGCTTGCGGCGTATTCTATCGGAAGTTCACAAAATTTCTTGGCTTTTCTGGTAAAACAACTTTAGCGATCGCACATCTACATTTTTTTGTTTTGGGTACAATCATGTTTTTACTGATTGCCGTTTTATGCTACTTTACAATACCGGATTACCTTTTATGGTAACAATGTTTTTTGTAAGAGGTGTCACTCAAGTGCTTGGCATAGAACTTTCAAAAGGGGCTTCTGTAGCGATTTCAGGTGTTTCAGGTATTGCACATATTATCATGACAGTTGCTATTGTTATGATGTTTTTGGCACTTAAAAAGAGTCAAGTCGTGACTAATGCGGTAAAATGAGCAAATGCCCCGCAAACACGCATTCACAACCATTGAATAAAATTCGACTAGCTTCAAGCAGAATAGAGCCGCTACACTCCAACTTTGGTGCAGCAGCTCTTGCTTTATATCCCCCAAATAGTCCAAGCTATCATCCGCAGGTAAAGGCAAGGACAATGCATGCAGTAGACAGTTCTATCACCGGATGAAAAGTAGCTTCCGTGTTAAATCGGGTTGCCTTGTTTCGTAGATTACCAAAAGAAATTCTGGCTGATAATGGTTCCGAGTTTACAGGTAGCGTTGACCATTTCAAGTGGCCGGATTTAGGGGGCAGATCAGGGGATCTATCTTTACTATTTATTTTTTATGCTGACTCCCCTGTACGTCTATATTGAAATTATCATAGTAAATGATCTCCCCTACTGTCTTGAAAATGTAGCCTTTACCCTTTAGTTGGGCAATAATTTCCGGCAAAGCTTGTACAGTGTTCTTCTTCCCCACATGAAACAGCGTAATGCTGCCGTTTTGCACACTGCTCACCATCTTCTTTATCATCTCATCGGCAGGCGGGTCTTTCCAGTCACGGGAGTCGTTATCCCATACAGAGTACAACTTCATGTTTTTGTCTAGAAAAACAGGCGGCACATTTTGTGCCGCCTGTTTGAAATAATAAATTTTTATAAGATTGGGGATTGTTGGCTTTCTACTTTAATTCATCTGCCAAATCTATATATTTTTTGTACAATATTATCCCTACGACGCCTGCAATTGCTACTATTCCAACAACGGTAGTTATCCATGGAAAAAATTCACGGCGTTCTCTGTAGCTTCTGTAATAATTTGCTCGTTTGATATTAATGATTGTATTTTAACGCATTTATCAAACCCATATCTGCCAAAGTGCTTTGGGGATTTTTGGCTCAACCCGGATATTTTTGCAGTTACCAATTGATGAGAAATAGAGCATGGTATTGCTTTCAAATTACCTTATAGCGAATTTTTGGTTTTTGAATATACTTTACCAGTTGTTTTCGGGTTTCGGATACACAATAAGTAGGCTTCCATCTTTCGATGATTTTCAAGGAAATGGTAGTGGGTACTTGAATGCGTATCTGCAATATATTAAGGGCTGAAAAAACCTCTACCACTTTCAAATCATTAGAAACTGGTAGAGGTTTACCGTATTCAGTTTGCTTTTCCTTAAATTGTCCTTGTTGGAATTTGCCATTAGCCACATTTCCATAGTGAAACATTAAAAAGTGGCTAATGGTGGGGCATCTATCGGCAGACAGTGAAGATTCGCTGTCTGCCGATTGCCTTTTTGTGCAGCTGCCCTTGGCTTTGTTTCATAATTGCCCTTAGGAGCCAGGCTATGAGGGGCAATTATTCCACGGTCAGGTTGCATTAATTAATTAATTTGCCTTTATACGATGAGGGTAATATAGTGATAGAATAAATTGCATTGTCTCGCCGTGGTATTTTATATATAATTAGTAGAGTTAAAGCGTTAAATAATTAAAGGACGGTGGATAACATGCAGTTATCCTTGCGGCAAAAGCTGGTTATTAGTTTCTCGCTGGCGTTTTGTGTAATTATCGCTGGCTTTGGCATTCTTATACTGCACAATAATGGAGAGCGGTATCAGGCGCAGAGCTACGCCTATTGCCGACGCATTGTTCAAGCCAATATCTCGCTGATTGATAAATATCTGGGGCAGCTCAAAACCGTTACGCAGATTGTCGCCTCCGATCAAGACATACTTAATGCAGTAAATTACCGTGAGAACAATCGGAATATTGATTATTCGGTAGAACTCTATAGCCAAAGGCGGGTGTCGGTAAAAATTAAGCAGTTTGATGTGCTTAGAGATGTGCAAAATGCGGTTATTATAGGCTCTGACGGAACTTACCTCTATTATTATGGTGAGTCACCGGTACCCAGCTATAATTTTAAGCAGCAAAAGTGGTTCCGGGAGGCAGCAGACGGCGATAAATCTGCTTTTATTAACTACCACCCTACCGATTATTTGCTGAGCAGCAATGACGGGCGACAAACAGTTTCGCTGCTATTACCAATACTAAATTCCAGCCAGTTTTTCTATGGACAGCCCACGCATCTTTTGTGTGATTTTGGGCTGGAGCCAATCATTTTGCATGCAGAGCGTGATGATGAGGTTCAGATTGCAATTTACAGCGGCAGTGAGCCGGTGTATTTCCCATCTCAGTTCGAGCTCAGCAAGGATCAGATGGATACTTTAAGCCACAATATCAAGAATGGCGAGCATTCCTTTGTTCTTAATGGCGAAAAAGGAACCGCCAAAGCTTTTTTAGTCGTGGTAGAAACCTCTCAAGTCTCGGGCTGGTCAATGCTGGGCATCATGCCACTGGACAGTATTAATGCCTTGCGACAGACAAATACAATGTTTGTGGTGTTTTTGATGCTGGCAGCATTCGTGCTTATCCTTTTGGTATCCAACCTGCTTGCACGCTCGGTACTTGTGCCCATGAATGCCCTTATTAATACATTCAACGCAATCGGGCGTGGGGAAAAGGGCGTACATTTTGAAAAAACCTCCAGCATGGAGGTGGATCGCATCGCCCAAACAGCCATGCAGATGCTGCAAAAAAACGATGAGCTGACTGCCGCAGTGGTGCAGGAAAGTCAGCAGCGAGCGCAGGCACAGATACGTGCGTTGCAGCACCAAATCAATCCGCATTTTCTCAACAATCTGCTGCAATCGATGAAAGCACTGGCAATTTGCGGTGATACCGAAACAATTTCTAAAATGACAACCCTTTTAGGTAAACTGCTTGCATATTCGGTATATAACCCTTATGAGATGGTGCCCCTAGAAAAGGAGTTCGAACATACTGGAATCTATATTGCACTGCAAAATATCCGCTTTGAAAACAAAATTGTTTGCACGCAGCATCTGGCTGATGAGGCAAAGGATATTTTGGTGCCCAAGCTTATTATTCAGCCTCTGGCAGAAAACGCCATTGAGCATGGCTTCTCTGCCGCAGAAGGCGGACAAATCACCTTAAGCGCAGATGTTGACGAGGACGAGATCTGCATTGTGGTTACAAATACTGGACAGGTCATCAATCCGGAAAGGGTTGAGGAGCTGAACAGCAGGTTGCACCAGAAATCAGCAGACGCACAGAATACCAGTATCGGGCTACTTAATGTTCGGGCGCGTATATGCAGTAGCTTCGGCGAGGCAGCCGACTTGCAGATAATGTCCCGGAATGGTATGAACACCAGCATTGTTTTAAGCCTGCCACGGCGAAAGGAGGATGACTAATGTTGCGTATCATGTTGGTTGATGATGAGGAGCTGTCCCTGCGAATGCTGGAAAGCATTGTGGACTGGAGCCGCTTCGGAGTGGAGGTTGTGGCAGAGGCGCGCAATGGTAATGAGGCACTGCAGCTTTTTATGGAGCTGCGCCCCGAAATTGTGCTAACCGACATTAAGATGCCGGGGTTAGATGGGATATCGCTAATGCGCAGTATCAAGGAGCTTGCACCCCAAACCGAAGTGATTTTGATAAGTGCTTATGCGGATTTTGAATATGCTAAGGAGGCCCTTGTGCTGGGTGGGGCAAACTATCTGCTCAAGCCGATAGATGAATTTGAAATTGAAAAAACACTACACAAAATCTCAGATAAGATTGATTCCAGGCAGGTCGCCCATCGCATGGCGGAAAGCACACAGAGGCAAAAGCAAATAATGGTGCTACACTCCTACATGCGTAGCGGAACAGGCAAGAGCGGTGCCCAAAAGAGCGCCGGTCAGCTTGGATTGGATTTCAGCAGTTTTGCGCTCATGGGTTTTATGCTCAATGAGACATCTATGAATGATTACATTGAAAACAGCTTGCAGCTTGATACACAGTTGCCCTATTTACAGGAGAGGATGTTAAAGCGGCTTGGCTGCTGGGGCGAATCCTTGCTCTTCGGTTTTTTTGATGCTTCATGGTGTGCGTTGATTTCGGACAGGCAGATTGTCTTGGAGGATTGCTCAAAGGATATGTCCACATTTTTTGCAGAAGAGCTACATATGGAGATACATGTTTGCTTTACGCAGTTTGCAAGTGGGCTTGATGCGTTACCTCAGGAGTTTCGTGCGCTTCAACAGCTAAATCAATACAGTTTTTTTATTGGTGCGGATGTGGTTTTGGGATATGGCTACAATTGCGAAAAAAGCGAATTTGATCAAGTTGCGCTGGCAGATGCACAAAAAAGCCTGGAGGTTGCAATACGACAGAACGATCAGGTAAGAGCGCGGCAGATACTTGAGTCGGCGTTGCAGGATATAGGTCATGGCAACCCCGCCGAGCTTCCCTATGTCTACGATTTCTGCTATACCTGTGTACGAGCTGTGCGTGCGGCGCTGCCGGATGAGGCTTCCCCGGAGCTGCGAAACCGCCTGTCCCGCATTACCTCGCAAACTCTTATCGGATATACAACGCTCGACGAGCTGCGGCTGTTTGTATCCGATATTTTGGCTGCTCTGCACGGACAGGAAGTGGGGCGAGAGCGGTACAGCGAGCTGGTGGAGGAGGGCATGGAGTATCTGAAAAAGAATTTTGACCGCAATATCTCATTGGAAGAAATCTGCAACACTTTGGGGGTCAGCAAAAATTACTTTTGCTATCTCTTTAAAAAGGAGACAGGGAAAAATCTGTGGGCATACCTGACCGATATTCGATTGCTCAGGGCAAAAGAGCTTTTGAGCACCACTCAGGACAAAACCTACACCATAGCCTATCAAGTGGGCTACGACAATCCAAGTTATTTTTCTAAAATATTTAAAAAGAATATTGGTTGCTCCCCAAATGAATATCGTAAAATTCAGTAATAAAGTGTTATAAGGTCGGAAAAAGCTTTCTTGTATGGCAGGGCATCTCTTCTTATAGTATAAACAGACAGTTAATATAACCGTGCAACTGTTATATTTAAAAGGGAGGAAGAGATATGAGAATCAAGATACTCAAAGATGAGTTTTGGTATGGCGGGTGCACATCGTGGGGGACGGAGATGCCGATAGGCAGCACTACGAGTACAGAGTTGATTTTTGCCCCAAACCAAACACCGAATCAAGCCGTGCCGCTACTGCTTTCCAGCAAAGGCAGGTTTCTTTGGCTTGACAGGGTTTCCCACGTAGCCATTGAAAATAGAGCCATTGTATGTGATGACTGTGCAGTGCTGGGTGAAAGCGGCAGCACGCTACGCAGTGCCTATCTTGCAGCAATGCAGCGGTGGTTCCCCTTTAGCGGAAAAATGCCTGCCGAGGAGCTTTTTTCAGCTCCAATCTTTAATACATGGATTGAAATGACCTTTAACCAAAACCAAGAGGATATTTTGCAATACGCCCATAGCATTGTGGAAAACGGCTTTAAGCCGGGCGTGCTGATGATTGATGATGGGTGGTCGGAGTGCTATGGCGACTGGAGCTTCCACACAGGACGCTTTCCGGACCCCTCTGCAATGTTAGATGAGCTGCACAAGCTGGGGTTTTCGGTGATGCTGTGGATCTGCCCTTACATTACACCCGATACGCAGGCATACCGCGAGGCCCTCAGCAGCAATGTTCTGCTCAAGCAGCCCGATGGGCGACCCTACATTGCCCAGTGGTGGAATGGATTTTCGGCTGCGCTGAATATATCTTCCCAGACTGCCCAACAATGGCTGGCTGCACAGCTTGATAGGCTGCAGAAGATGGGGGTAGACGGCTTCAAGTTTGATGGAGGAGATCCGCTGCATTATGCGGCAGGCGGCTGTGGCTGCGACGGTGCCACTCTCGATGCTAATGAACTGTGCCGAAGCTGGGCTTTGTTTGGCGAGAGCTATCCATTCAATGAATACCGTGTGACATGGAAAGCGGCAGGACGCCCGCTCTTTCAAAGGCTGTGCGACAAGGAGCATAGCTGGGGTGCCAAAGGTCTGGCAGCTCTTGTACCCGATACGCTGGCTCAGGGCATAACGGGCCATCCTTTTGGCTGTGCCGATATGGTGGGCGGCGGAGAATATCTAAATTTTTTAAATAATAGTAGCAGCTTGGATGGCGAGCTGTTCGTGCGACATGCAGCGGTAAGCTGTCTTATGCCTGCAATCCAGTTTTCGGCAGCTCCGTGGCGCATTTTGACCGATTATCAGAATAGACAGATACAGCTTCAGCTTAAATTGCGCAGTCAGCTTTGGCAATATCTAAAAAACGTATTGTACAACTGCTGTGATACAGGCGAGCCGGTCGTTCGCTACATGGAGTATGAATTCCCGCATCAAGGCTTGGAGGCTGTCTGCGACCAGTTTATGGTGGGTGATAGCCTGCTTGTGGCACCTGTGCTAAAAAAGGGAGACAATGAACGTTCAGTGTTTGTGCCGGCGGGTAAGTGGATTTTTGAAAATGAGATTTTGGAAAGCCAAGGCGGCAGACGGAAGCTCGCAGCAAACGATACCGCTGTTATAGTACTTAAACGCTGCGATGCTTAATTTAGTTTTATAAAATCAACAATAAAGCAGAATAAAGTGATAGCATGCAAAAAAATGCACAAAAAACTCTTTTATGCTTTGGTAGCAGCTCTGAATTTATTTGCAGTGATGCGAAACAGAGTTGATTTCTTTTCCTATTGCACGGCAGTATACTTATAACTGTAAAACGGAGCACACAAACAAGACGATTTTACAGTAAACAGGAGGAGATATTATGAAAAAGGGAATGCTCGCATTAATTTTAGCAGCATCTATGCTCACTGCGGTATTCGCAGGATGCGGTGCAAAGCCGGCAGCGCCAAGTGCAGATACACCCACCCCTCAAAATAGCGGCACTCAAGCGTCCGAGACGGTGGAAATCCGCCTTATGGCTTACAACGCAGAGGCATCTCGTGCAACCTATTTGGCACTGCTTAAAGAAAAGTTCCCCAACATCAATGTCACATTCGAGTTTGTTTCGCTGGATAACTTTAACAATGTACTTAACTCGCAGCTGCAGGCAGGACAGGGCCCCGACATTATCGAGGTGGGCGGCGAAACCCGTCTGTTGGCAAACGCAGGCTATCTAATGGATCTTAGCGGCGAAGCTTTCACAGGCAAATATGCGCAAGCCGGTTTAGCACCATATACAGTGGACGGCAAAGTTTATGCCAACCCGCTCCAGAGCTGGTATGAGGGCATCTTCTACAACAAGGCTTTGTTCCGTGATGCAGGCGTTACCCCGCCAAAAACATTTGATGAATTTATTAAGCTGCACAAGGATTTGGCAGCAGCAGGCATTAAGCCGCAGATTATGGGAGCGCAGTCATGGGAACCCATGATGAAGCAGAGCATAGGACTGGTTAACAATGAGTTTTATTCCGATCCTTCAAATAAGGCTTTTGATGAGAAGTTCAACAAGGGCGAGGCAAAGCTTGCTGAGGCATGGCATCCCTATGTGACAGCATGGAGCAAGGTAATCAGCGAAGGCTGCATCACCCCGCAAATGCTGGGTCTGAGCTACGATCAGGCACTGGATGAGTTTGCCACCGGCAAGGCGGCTATGTGGGAGAGCGGTCCTTGGGCAGTTAACACCATTATGGAGAAAAACCCCAATATCGAGCTGGGTATGTTCCCAATCCCTGGAATAAAAGAGGGCCCCGGTTGGCTGGTGGGAGGCCCCGGAAGCGCACTGGCTGTTAACGCAAAGACCAAGCACCCTGATGAGGTAAAACGGATTTTGGAATTTACAGCAACTCCCGAGGCACAGCAGGCACTTATCAAGGATAACGCAGGTAGCTCCTTCCTAATTGGAGTACAGGTTGACTTGGGCGATATCTATGCAGACTGTGATGAAGCCTTTAGGGCAGGCAACGTATATGCTCCTTGGACTGCTGCATGGATTTCCGGCAACCCGATTGTTGAGGGCTACGGCAAATCACTCCAGGAAGTGCTGGCAGGCACCAAGACTGTGCAAGAAGCACTTGCCGATGCCGACAAAATCAATGATGCAATGCGAGAAAGCCTGGGCTAATCGCAAGCGTGGGAGGGGCCGGAGCATTTCTCCGGCCTCTCTTTAATATTGTCTTGGAAGGAGCTGAAACCGGGATGAACATCCAAAACCGTGATCGTATACTTTTTGCAATGATTTTACCTGCTTTTCTAGGCTTTATGGTTTTATTCGTCGCACCAACGCTGATGAGCTTTGCTTACAGTGTCACCAACTGGTCTGTGTACAATCCACAAATCAAATTTGTAGGCCTGAATAATTTTACAACCCTCTTCTCGGACGAAAAAACAATGGCGGCTATAGGGCATTCGGTAAAATACGCTTTGCTGATTACCGTTATACAAAATTCCCTAGCTATTCTCTTTGCCGTTCTGCTATCTCGCAAGCTGATTATGTCTGGCATTGTTAAGTCAATCTTTTTTCTTCCCGCTGTTTTGAGCATACTGGTAGTTGGCTATCTGTTTCAATATATTATGACCAGTGCGGATTACGGCTTGCTAAACAATATTTTGCAGTACTTCGGCTTTGCGCCAGTAAACTGGCTGGGCGATAGTAAAATTGCTCTCTATTCGGTGCTTGCTACGCAGGTTTGGCAATGGACGGGCTGGAGCATGGTAATCTATGTAGCCAATCTGAAAAGCATCGACGGCAGTCTATACGAAGCAGCGGACATTGATGGTGCGGGAAAGATTCAGTGCTTTTGCCGCATTACCTTGCCGCTTCTCTATCCCGCAACATCCTTTAATGTGCTTATGAGCCTAATCGGCGGTCTAAAGGTGTTTGATGCCGTTTTTGCAATGACCAAGGGAGGCCCCGGATATGCCACAGAAACGATTATGACCACTATGATACGTGAGGGCTTTAATAACGGGCGCAACGCATACGCCTGTGCATTTGCCGTTGTGTTCTTTGTAGTTGTATTCTGCATGACAAAGGCCATTACATGGCTGCTGGGGCGTTGGGAGGCGAGTATTTCATGAAGATAAAGAAAAAAGCTTGGAGCATCCTGCTCAATGTGCTTTACGCGCTGGTTGGTGCAGTTATGCTACTGCCGATCTACTATCTGCTAGTGACTACCTTTAAGACACCGGCTGAGGCTGCTGCCAGCCCGCTGGGATTGCCGGTATCCTTTACCCTGAGTAATTATCAAAAGGCGCTGGGTGCCATGGATTACATGCGTGCTCTGAGAAACAATTTGATAATAACCGGTTGTGCAGTAATTTTGCTGCTTATTTTCTCCTCTATGGCTGCCTATGCCATTGCACGTAGCAAACGCAGGGTGTTTAAGTGGATGTATTCGATATTTATGCTGGGGCTTATTGTCCCTTTCCAGGTCGCAATTATCCCACTTTACAAGATTATTTCGGGGCTGCATCTTATGAATACACTGCCGGGTGTTATACTAATTAATGTTTTTTGCATCAATCTGCCACTCTCCGTCTTTCTCTTTAGGGGCTTTATAAATACAGTGCCTAAGGAGCTGGAGGAAGCTGCCTACATAGACGGGTGCGGCACATTTCATACCTTTTGGCTAATCATATTTCCCCTGCTTAAGCCAATTGTATCTACCGTGGCAATACTTGATGCGCTGGCTGTATGGAATGATTTTATGACGCCGCTGCTCTTTTTGCAGGATCCAAACAAAGGGGTTCTTTTGCAGGAGGTTTACAAAAATATAGGACCCTTTTCCACCAACTGGACTTCGTTTTTCCCCATGCTGGTACTGGCAACACTGCCACTTGTCATCTTCTACCTTATAATGCAGCGAAGCATCATTGAGGGTGTTGTTGCAGGCTCGGTGAAGGGATAGGTAAGTTTGGCGTGCAGACGATTGATGATATAGGGTTGGTAGGCTGATATTGGATACAAACCCCGCAATGCTTTAGCTGTAATGCAGGTAGCCTCAAGCTCTACCTTTATTACATTTTTTAGTAAATGGCTAAATCCGCTGCTACAATGATTTATATTTATCTTTAATGTTCCGGATGGTAAAAACATCCGCAAGAAGCTGACTCTCCGAGCTGAGAGTGAAGCAATCATGCTTCTTATAAGTGGCATCAATTCCAATATAAACCATGATGATACCTCCGGCATATTACTTGGCACTGTTTAGGAGCACAGCACACTTTACCCTTGCGGCCCTGTTCTAAATAAACCATACGCCGGTATCTAACTGGTTAACAATACTGAAAAGGGCTGTGGTAGGAGCCTAAAACCAATCCACAGCATCCCAAACAGTGTTGCACATAGCCCTTGGAGAGGGGCTCTAATAACTACTACTTCATAATGCGAGGATTTCCGTATGAAAAAGAAATGTAAATCTATACGTTTTTGGGCTTTTCTTATGCTATCCTCTTTGGTTTTAAGCGCCCTTGCTATTCCGGCTTTAGCTGCCGAATGGTTGCAGCGGATTGAAGCTGAGAGCGGGACAATGACAGGTACTGTTCGGACAGAGAACATTATAGGTAGTTCCGGAAAAACCGTCAGCTTTATCGACAATGGATCGGCCAATGCACTGGAAATCAAAATTACTCCGCAAACAGCAAATGGATATGTAATGAAGCTGCGCTATCGTTCGGGCGAGATGCGCAACCTAATGTATGAAATAAACGGGCAGAATGCAAGTATAATTACAGGTTTTAACAGCGGAAGATGGAGCCTTTTTGCTGATATGGTTCTGCCTGTGGTGTTGCAGCCCAACGTTCAGAATACAATCAAATTCTATGCGCCGGACGGTGAAAACGGTCCAGGATTGGACTATATCGAGTTTTCGGCATCCAAAGTCCCGTCATTAGAAAAAGCGGGTTATCGGCTGATTTTTAATGATGAATTTGATGGAAGTACACTTGACAATACGCTCTGGGTGCCGGAGTATCTTTCGTCGTGGACATCTAAACCTGCGCTGGCAACACCCACATATTCCTTGGAAAACGGCCTTATGCGACTGCAAATATTTGAAGATACTGCACCGTGGTGTCCGGAGTATGATGGAAAAACGGTGGTTTCAGGATTTTCCACGGGAAACCGCAACGCACTGCATAATTGGAATGGCAACAATGTTGTTCGCAATCCGGTAGATACTCAGATGACGCATATAAACCAGTATGGGTATTATGAATTGCGAGCAAAAGGACAGCCTGGTTCTTCTGCCTGGAGTGAAATCCTATGTAAATGTTTTGTATAACGATGGCGTTGAGACACAAGAGTTTGTAAAGTGGCCTACGCTGAGCAAGGAGCAGTTTGCACAGCTTCAAAACGGGCAGGATGTGGTATTGCAGGGCTTTTTGCCAAACCTATCGATTGATACTTGGGGCTATACCCCACCTGTTTTGACCCTGGCGCCAACACCTTGGGATACTAACCTAAATCCCAACGGCATAGAAAATCTGTTTGATGGTGACCCTGTAAGCACAGCCTCATGCTGGACAGAGAAGATGAACCCCCTGCCGAAGGGCGGATATATATCCTATAACTTTGGAGAGGCCTGCACTGTAAACCGAATACTTTTTTCTGTCAACTATGGAAACGGACAGGGAATAAGCAACTTTACCCTTTCGCTATGGAACGAAGTCACCCAAGCCTGGGAGGATCAGGGAATTACATATACAATTCCATGGACATCGGCAGGTAATGTTGAGGCGGGAGAGACTGTAGGTGTGCAGCTAGCCGAATCAATTACCACCCCAAAAATACGCATAAATATTACAGGTGCGAACACAAAATGGGAAAACAAAATAGTAATGCGCGAGATAGCTTTTGATTAAGAGAACTTTTTAATGTGGTCAGCTCACAGCGCGTGGATATAGCTAAATAGCAAAATCCCCTTGATACAGCCTTAAAATCTGTATTCAAGGGGATTTTTGTGTGCATTTTTGTTAGGAGCTGTTAGTGTCACAGCCCATCATTCGGTATTCAGTTCGCTTTGCCTAAATTGTCTCTATGGGAGTTTATCTTTCTGTGTGCCGATTTTTTCAGGTTGCGCGGGAGTGTTCGGGGTTTCAGGTGTTGCCGGTGTCTCCACCACTGCCGGTACTTCTACCAGAACACTGCCCGTTTCGGAGTTAGTACCACTTACAATGGCATTCGCCGCGCCTGCAATTGCGGTTTTGCTCAGACATAATCCGAGCAATGGGTGATGACAAACTTCACCCAGCCTTTTGTATGGCTTTAATGTTCTGTTGTATTAGCTCCGCACAGTTTTTCTCGGTGTTACTATAATACAGGTTCAGCGTTTTGCCTGCTTTTTCGGGTATCTGAACGCTCATTTTCACCTTACTGGGGAGTTGACCGTGGAAGTTAAAGTACAGCGCAACTACTTCCGTGCCACCGGTCAGTTTCGCGATTTTCTCCGCGTCGGGGGAAACATCGCTGATGGTGGTATCGAACCACACAACACCCGTCATGTCATTCATCATCTCCGCGCCTTCAAAATGTCACTCGTAAACATATACTGTTTCGAGTAAGTGTTTTCGTTCCGGTGAAACACTTCCATATAGTTCTGGAAATACTCAATTCCATGCCCTCACCTGAAGGACATTATGCTTTTTCGCGCACAATTCTAGATAAAAGCTCAAACTTTTCAAAGGAAACGCCGGGCGGGCGGCTATCGGAGTTTGCCAGTACAAAAGGACGCCCTTTCATCACGTTCAGCAATTCTTTTGTGTAAGCTTCAAGTTCATCTAAATTAGAACTTTCAAATATAACCGCTTCGACCCCGCCCACAACAAACTTTTTCGGATCAAGTCGCCTTGCAACCTCTGACATTGTGATATCCCCGGTAGGCGGCGGTGACAATGATTCTATGCCGCTCACCTTGGAAGCTGATATGATATCGATAATATTTTTAAGATGCCCGCACGCGTGCTGCATGTACATCTTGCCTTTTCCAGCCAGTATGTCGCTCCATTCATTGAGTTCGGGGACGATATAATCTTTGTACATGGATGGCGATATGTTTGTGGTAGATGAGTCCTCCCATGTGATAAAGCATTCCGCTTGCGAATCCGCACAGAGCTCGGCCGCAATGCGGCTTATGCGATGCATGCTTTCCAATGTTTTTTTAACTTCTTCCGGATAATCGGCCATTGCGTAAGCGATTCCTTCTGTTCCCAACCAAAATTCCACCATGGACTGGAACCCGCTTTTCATGTTGATTTCAGGTGCCAGCATCGGAATAATGAGCGCATCCTCGCCATATTGCTCGCAAAGCACGTCATAATCGGTGCTGTTTGGCATAAGCGTCATATCGTCAAACAGGGCGCGTACCGCTTCCAAATCCTCCGGCTGCTTAACGGGATGTTCCTTTAAGAACCAAGTTTCGCCTCTGGAGGAAAGTATATATTTCGCCTCGAGATTTCCTGCGGGCGTAAGCTCTTAGATAAGCCCACAAAGCGGACAATATCAACAGTATGCGGCATGACCGCTGTTTTAGCGAGTGCAAAAACTTTCGCCCTCTTGAAATTCGGCTTCAAACACCATATGCATGTGTGGTGTGGATTTTCGCAATTTGTTCATTAGTATAGAAACCGCATTGTGGGCTATTTTTTCTTCTGGTTGCTGAAGAATATGCCCTCAAAATAACGGGGTAACGACTAACATTTCAAGTGTTCGGATTTAGGGGGCAGGTCAAAAGCTTTTCCGAACCACCGACACAGTCGGCGGTTTAGTACTACAAAAGAATCCCCAAGCACCTTTCACGGTGCTTGGGGATTTCGCGCATCACAGGGTTGCCTTAGATAATAAATTCTCAACCTATTTGCTTGACAGCCTTGAATTTACTTGTTTTTCTGCAACTTCCCTATGGAGTCCACCCTTTCGTTGGACTTTTTCGACATGCTGAGGCGGTACAAAAATGTACCGCCTCTTGCTATAAAGAGAAAAATGAATGAAAAAGCTATTTTTTAGGGCAGCCAAGGTTACTATGTGGAAACTTATCAAGATAGGGGAGCGCAGAGCATACAACAACGAGCGTATTTGCCTAAAAACGAAGCTGAGATATTCTGTGATAGCCCTTTTTATTTCTGTCCGTTTCCATTGGAACAGTTCAAGAAATGACAGCCTGTTTCTTCTTTAATGGAAAGATTGAAAAGCTACTAAAATAATGCTTGTTTAAATCGATTCGTCTTTTGCAGCTTTACGTTTTTTGTAAGTTGTTACTCCGGCAATACCTACAATTATACTAACTAGAACAACTATAGTAGCCCATGGGAATTCGCTGGATTTTTCCATAACTTCTTTAATAGTTTGCTCCTCTGGTGTTGCCGGAACCACGATTTCGGGTTCTGCTGATTTCTGAACTTTAGCGTTCTGTAAAACAGGTTGCGCTAAATCTACTCCCCCTGTTTCCGGATTCTCAATGCTTGCCGCTGATTCGGTACCGGTTACTGCCCCCGCAATGGGAGTGGTGCTCACTACATAATCAGAACAATGGGTAATTGCAAATTCAATCCAGCCGTTTTCATCTGCTTTAGCATTTGATTTGACAAGTTCCAGCCTGTTTTTTACAGGGTTAAAGTAATAAACATAGATTGTTTTGTTCGCGTAATCGTTAAGTCTTACACGGATAGTTGTCTTGCCCGGAAGTTCACCCTCATAATTAAAGTAAAGATTAGAGGTATTTGCATTCCCGGTTAGCTTCTTGATTGCGCCTGCATTTGGGGAGCTGGTGTTGATTCTGGTATCAAAATAAACAACACCCGGCATATCGTTTATTATATTCTTACCATCGAATATCCACTGGTACCAGCCGCCTTCGAGCGTAATGGATTTATCTTTATTTTTCAGAAGCACGCCAAATACACTGGTGCCAAAGTTATAGTTTCTTTCTACATTTACCGAAACATTAGCATTTTCAGATGCACCTTGGAGCTTATCCTTTACATCGGACACCGGAGCTATATTGGGAATCTCAGATCCGCCGGATGGATTTTTTGATGGGCTGCTAGGTTTGGAGCCATCTTTAACAATTACCTCAATGCTTGCTTTTAAGCTATCGGGGTTCGTGATTCCATCCATCATGGTCAGCGTACCTGTCAGTGTATAGGTGCCTACGGCATCGCGATTGTAACCTTCGCCACTCCACACAACTGCAAAATCTTTGTTTTCGCCCGTTGCGAGGGTTGCGCTTACCGTTTTGGGCAAAGCTATTTTGTCAAACGCTGTACCTTTATTTACGGTTATACTGCTCGGGTTTTCAATTGCGGTTACAATGGTGGATTGAGATTTTTCTTTAACCTCCACATCAATGCTTGCTTTTAAGCTGTCGGGGTTCGTGATTCCGTCCATCATGGTCAGCGTACCTGTCAGTGTATAGGTGCCTACGGCATCGCGATTGTAACCTTCGCCACTCCACACAACTGCAAAATCTTTGCTTTCGCCCGTTGCGAGGGTTGCGCTTACCGTTTTGGGCAAAGCTATTTTATCAAACGCTGTACCTTTATTTACGGTTATACTACTCGGGTTTTCAATTGCGGTTACAATGGTGGATTGAGATTTTTCCTTAACCTCCACATCAATGCTTGCTTTTAGGCTGTCGGGGTTCGTGATGCCGCCCTCCATCGTCAGTGTACCGGTCAGCGCATAAGTACCTACGGTATTTGCATCGTAACCCGCATCGCTCCACACAACCGCAAAGTCTTTGCTTTCTCCTGTTGCGAGTGTTGCGCTCACGGTTTGGGGCAGAGCTATTTTATCAAAAGCTGTGCCTTTATCTACAGTTATGCTTCTTGGGTTTTTAATTGCAGTTACGTAATTGGTTTTTGTGGCTGCGAATGCAATTGTTTCACCATTTACTGTAAAGTCTTCAAATACAACAGGAGTAGGGGCATTAACACCATTTCCGTTGGTAGCATAAAGTCCAAGCTTAAGGTTTTGGCTCCCCGTTACATCGTTATTTGGATTCGCTGTACCAATTTTCACCCAGTTGAGATTATCGTAGCTGTAGTAACCGGTAAAGGTATCTCCTACTCTCTCAAGCTTCAGCCACGCTGCGCCATCCTTTTTATTGTCTGAGAGCTTTTTCTCATCGTATCCCCCATTATAAGAGAATAGCTCAAAAACATTGCCGCCCAGACCTCCATGATGCCTTCTCATAGTCGATATTACTCTTGTATCATTTGCATACGCGGTTAAAGCAATTGTCTGATAGTTTTTTGCAAGCGCTGAGTTGTTCACCTTTACGGTGGCAATAAAGTCGCCCTTTGGCGCATCCCGGAGTAAAACGTTTTGCGCTGTAGTGTGCTCTCCAAGGTCGCCCGGCAGTGTTACCATCTGCAGCTTGTTTTCTCCAAGCAGCTTTTTGTTTGCAGTGTTTTCACGGATAAATCTCCAGCCGTCCGCCAATTTGTAGGGCCACATCAATACGGTTACAGTACATTCTGCTTTGATGCTTGCATCAACCTTAGAGCTTGCCGTAATGGTTGTTTTGCCGGCTTTTAGGCCTACCACAACACCATTGCTGTCAACGGTTGCTACCTCAGGGTTGCTGGAACTCCATACAATTTGGCTTATATCGGGATTTACCGGATCGATAGTCGCTTTCAGGGTGAGTGCTTCTTCCTCCACCACGGTAGCTACGGTTTTATCCAAAGTGATATTACGAATTAAATTGGGCGCTTCGGTTGTTATTTTGACAGTGCAACCGCCGCCAAACGACATAGGAATGGTAAGCACGCTTTCAGAGGTTACTTCTTGATAATCGACAATAAGATCCCTTCTGCCTGCACCATCTCTATAAATCGTTGCATGATAATTTCTCCCGGTATCCAGAAAATCCAGTGGAATCTCGGCATCGCGTGCTTGATTTGTAATTGAAGATGCAAACCATGTATCCCCGCTTCTGCGTGCCATGGTCATAAACTTTCCGGGGTACCCATCAATAAAATGGGTATCGTCCCATGCGGCAGGCAGGTTTTTAAATAGCGGCAGCGCCGGGCTGCTCTTGTAATCTTCGATACTGCTCGCCATACAAGGCATACCGCTTTCAAAGATTATATTCAATGCAATTTGCTGGCCGGTTGTAGTTTTGCTGCCACCGCCCGGATAGATACGCGGAGTCCAATCAGAAGGGCCTACCACACCGCGTGTAAAGGGTAGTATGGTGGTTTGTAAAGGTTGGTTGTTATTCTGTTCCTCACCATAAATCGCCTCGCGGTTGAGTGCATTCGGCCAAGTTCTGATTTCACCTGTGGGCTTGTTGGAGCCATGGTAATTCATAACCAGTCCCAAATCGGCGCATTTCTCATACAGGACATTAAACAACTGCATACGATCTTGCGACTCGCGGTCAAAGAAATCTGCTTTAATGCCCTTTATTCCAATTTCTGCCCATTCATCTAAGATCTTACGTTCCTCGGGGGTATCCAAATCTCCGCAGATTACCCATGCAATAAGTCCGATACCTTTAGATTTAGCATAGTTTACAATACTGGTAGGGTCGTCCTTATTTTCGGGATCATAAAACCATTTGAAGTAGCCATTATACTTCTTGCCACTTCCACTCTGTGCGTTTGGCTGCCATCCCTCATCCAGAATATAGTATTTCCAGCCCATTTCAGCGGCAAAATCAATTGTCTTTTTGATATTGTTGTAATCACGCTGACCATCAAAGTAGCTGGTCATCCATGTCCAAGCGGTAACTCCCGGTTCAATCCATGAAGTATCGCCTTTAATTTTGTTTGGCGGGCTTACATTTTCCACCATAGTGCTTTCCACAATATCCCCCAAGGTTCCGGAAATCGCTAGCCTCCATGGTGATGTGAAAGGAACCTTGGTTTTTACATTGCCATTTTGCTGAGCAGGGAACTTCAGGCCAAGCTCTGTGCCGGCTTCACGTTTTACCACAGAACCACTATAGGTTCCATCCAGTACCGCTTCGGTCAGTAGAGTCCATGCCCCATTGGGGGCCTGATACAGCAGAGGTAGTGTTTGATCCCCGTTTAAATTTTCAATTTTTTTCTGGTCAAAATAGTCTTCATGCGAAGTTGTATCGCCCATTCTGTTCGGCATCGCTGTAACGTCGGAACCAGCCGGAATTACGAATGAGCTTGTCTCTTCTGAAATCTCAATCTCCGCGCTACTACCATCCGCTTTGCGGATTGCATTGCGAAACGCAATGCCATCATCGTATGCCCTTACAATCACGTCAAACTCCATATCGGCTTTTGTATTTGTAAAAGTATAGGTCACTTCATTTGCGTGGTTAATATACTTCGATTTCTTTCCGGAAATGGTATCGTAGGTTTCATTAATCTCTTTTATCTCTCCGCTGTCTTTATAGGTGAGCCCGTTAGAAAAATCTCCAAGAGTTGTTTTCATTCCAATGGGAGAAAGCTCGACAATCCGTTTTCCATCCTGAGTTGCAGAATAAAAAATCTTGCCGTCTATTAAGCTGACTTTTATTTCCGATCTCTTGGACGGGGACTGTACAACGCCCTTCACATTGGTATCTGGAACAACCTCAATTGCAAAGGTTCCTTCTTTCGTAATGCCGTCAACAGTAGCTTGGCAAGTAATCGCCGCAGTACCCACCGATACCGCTGTAGCCAGGCCAGTATCAGACACAGTAGCCACTGCAGGATCGCTGCTTGAAAAACGGGGGCTGCTCCCATCAAGCGAAATATCGGTGCCGTTGATAGCGACCCCTTTGGCGATAAGCTGACTGATTTCTCCTTGTGGAATACGTGGGGCTCCACTAATTTCAATATACTTTAAGCTAGTAAGATCTGTTACCGGCATATAAAGCCTAGGCTCTACCCATACAGCATGATCACAGGTGTTCCTATCTCCTGCGTCTCCGCCAATCAGTTTTAAGCTTTTTGCTCCTGCCGGAATTTCAATATCGATTACACCATGATTATTTTTCCTGTAGATAGTTCCGCTTTTAAACACCTCTTTACCATCGATTTCAACAGTAAAGTCGCAGCTGCCCGCCTCTTCAGGCTTCTTATCTCCTGCTATGTAGTTTACACCAATCAGGGCAGTAAAACGGGTTGCATCCAATCCGGAAATATCGTAGGTGACATAACCCGGTGCATGGTTACAAATACCTTTTGTATAGGTTTTAACTTCACCGCTATCTAACAGCTGTAACGGACCGCTTACAGCTTGGCCGTTAAATCTGTAATCATTCTGCCAGCCACATACCAGATCCTGATATTTCAAATCGGTCAAATATATGTATCCTGTGTCGTCTGCCTCTTCTAAAGGTTTCTCCTGCTGGAATTGATCCTGCGCAAGAGTCTCCCCAAGCGGGAGTGCCTCCGGTCCAGCTACCTCTGCTGTAGGCGTCTCGGGTACGATTTGCTCGGGTATAGAAGCTTCTGCCTCAGGTATCTCGGGTATGATTTGCTCTGGTATACTGGTTTCTGCCCCGGGCGCTTCCGGCGCGATTTGCTCAGGCACATCCACAGTTATCAATTCTTTTTCTTCTGGCTGAGCTGCGGATACCGTGATATCAGTGACAGTGCTTTCTGCCACTTGTGCAAATGTGATGACTGTACTGCCCAATGTCATTTGCACGGCCAGAACCAGTGCAATAACTGGCCTCCAAATACTTTTTCTCACGCTACCATCCTCTTTCTTTCCTTTTATTATGCTAAAACAAACATAATTTTTACTTTCCACATTATATAAGATCCTTTCTTACAATTCAATGAATTTAAGCAAAGTCAATATAAAATCTATAACAATAGGAAAGAAATCATATGATTTGACATTAAATTACTTATTTAACCCAAAGAGCCGCATTCTTTACAGACAGAGGATTGATTGGGTTTGATGTAGACAAGCTCGCCGTATTTGCATCTCCTGACAGCGTTGAAAATACTACATCGGTCAAAAGAAAATACACTTTCCTATCTTGCAAAGGTATATCTTTAAGTTTAAAATTTAATCGCAATACAATATTTTTTGTTTTTTTATCAAACCCCGCCTTGCAATAAGCAGTGTTTTCTCCCGTCATATCAAGGTACATCGTCTTAATCTCTCCCGACTGATTTGAAACATCCACATCGCAGTTCCATAGAGGCACACTTCCGGACAAGGTGTCACTCTGCAATTCATTGGAAGGGGGGCTGCTTCTACAGGCCATCATGGTACCTGGTTTAACACCAATAAACTCAAGTTTGCTGTTATCAAATTCTACAGTTATGCTTGCCGCCGGGTATTTATCGTTTGGCAGATTAGACATCACCAGATCTACCGTAAATTCTTCATTGCATGAGGCCACGATTGATTTTGGTGGTACTACAGATAGGCGCGGATTTGACTCTGTCTTCACGAAAATCCACACTGCCCAAGCTATAAAAATGATAATTAGTAAAATACAAATACTTTGCTTTCTGTCTTTCATCGATACTTTCCTCTCGGCTGGTATTTTGCCATTATAGCGTAAGCCTTTAAGCCACTCAATAGAGATTGGATAAGTACAGATGAAATCCACAGTATTAAGCATAAAAACAACAGATTTATAAAAAACGCCCCCTACCGGTTTTACCGGACAGAGGACGTTTTTATTCAGTATCCCATTGTCTGTACTACTTCATCAACATTATCAATTGTTACGGCGCTATGCGGAATCCAAATATAACGCTGAGAAATATCTTGCGGGTTTTCTACAGGATCTTCATCCATAGCCAGTGCATAGGCAAGCTCGAAGATTGCCTCCCCCTGTCCCTTTGCGTCGTTAAGCACTGTACCTACCAACATGCCGTTTTTTATTGCCTCCAGTGCCGGCTGAATTGCATCAATTCCCACAATTAGCGGCACATTTGTAATTTGCGCTTCCTGATATGTATCAATGGCGCCAAGTGCCATATTGTCGTTGTTACTGATAATCATTTCAATTTGATCACCGAATTCTTCCAGCCACTGCGACATGATTACACCGGCCTGAGTGCGTTGCCAGTCCGCAGTCTTATTGCTTAATTTTTCAAGCTTAATACCGGCTTCCGTTATTGTTTTAATCGTCACCTCGGTGCGGATTAGAGAATCCTGATGACCTTGTTCTCCCTCCAGAATGACGTACTGCAATATTCCGTCACCATTCTTGTCCCATTTTTGCGGATCAGCCTGATAGATCTTTACCACAATTCCTCCCTCCAAGTTTGCGGATTCGCTTGCAAGAGAACAAACATAGTAAAGCTTATCCCAGCGCTGCATATCCTCCTCCACCGGTTCCCGGTTAAAAAAGACAATTGGTACATTCGCAGCCTTGGCACGATCTATAATTACAGAGGCCGCCGTGCGGTCTACCATATTAACACAAATAACATCATAATTCTGCGCTAAAAATTTATCCACCTGATCATTTTGTAGATTCTGGTTTCCTTTTGCATCCATAACATTGACCGTAATTTTCATATTTTTAGTTAGCTCTTTTGTTTTTGCAATATTCCCAATATAATCCGGAATCGTTGAAATAAACGGATCTTCCATCTGATATATAGTTACACCAATTTTAATTTGCTTTATTTTACCGTCTGACCTTGAAGCAAATTCCATCATAGCGCAACTACTACTCAATATTCCTATGCCAATCAATGCTATCAGTGTCGGTACTATTTTTTTCAATTCATATACCCTCGCTTTTTATCTGACGAATGGAAACAACAGCCTCTGATTGTCCATATCATACATATTCCTTTGATCTATTACCCGGTATTCTACGGTTATTTGTTTTGAGACAGTTCTTCTTTCCAATGCATCCACTGCAGCTTGAATGCTTAAATATCCAATTCCAAAATCATTTTGTACCACCGTGGCATTCACAACATCCTGCTCAATATAATGGGCAATTTTACTTGATGCCCCAATTCCAAAAAGATTAATATTTTTAATCTTCTCGTCAGAAAGCATTTGTGCCATATCCTCAAGATCTAAAGAACTAAATGCTACAACTGTACCCAGTTTTTTTTCCTTGCATAGGTTTAGGAATCGGTAGGTAGAAGACTCGGAGTTATTCAGGTCTTCCCAATCAATAGTATGAATTCCGTTCGCGTCCAAAACGGAGAGTAATCCATTACGGCGCTCCTTAATATTGTTACAATCTTTACTGCCTTCAACCAGCAAAACATTTTGATTGGGATTATCTGACAGTAAAATTTTCCTACCTACCTCTACACCCATAGCATAGTTATCTGTCGAAACATAGGAGGTAACATGGCTGTTATCCATACCATATTCAAGACAAACAATCGGAAATTTTGCAGCGATATTGTTCATTGCTGCCGCTAATTTGCCACTTTCCATTACGGATAAAATGATTGCATCCACACCGCTACCCTTTTCGCGTTCCAGAAGAGAAATTTGCTCCGCTAAACTGTCTTCTGCTGAAACTGAAATAAATGTGAGTTCCACATGCATTTCATCAGATGCCTGCTCCATACCCTGTTTTATAGATTCCCAATCGTCACCAGTCTTTCCCTGTACTATAACAGAGATATTTTTTAGCTCCGAAGGGCTTTCGGCTTTTAGCATTGCATAAGTCAGTATCAAAAAAGATGACGTTAACATGATCAGCAGAAGAACAAAAACAATTACTTTTTTTCTTGTCATTTGATGTTCTCCCTCGATTCCATGTGATGATTAATGCAAGGTAGGCGAATTCGAGCCGTTGTACCATAGCCCAACCTACTGATGATTTCAAGCCCATACTGCTCTCCGAATGCAAGCTGAATTCTTTTATTAACATTGCTAAGCCCTAAGCCAGAGCCCTTCGAGTGTGTAGTGACAGCCGCATTTAATAAATTCTCACAAACCTCCTTCGGTATTCCATCTCCGTTATCCACAACATCAATATACAAATCCTCTTTATTAAAATAGGTTTTCACTGTAATTTCTCCATCACCATCCATCAACTCCATGGCATGATAAATAGAGTTTTCCAATAGAGGCTGTACAATTAGTTTTATCGTGGTACACTTCAGGGCGGCGGGGTCGGTTTCAAATTGAACCGTAAATTTATTCTTGTAGCGCATCATTTGAATCGTGAGATAGTACTGTGCATGTTCCAACTCATCCTTCACCGTAATTCTATTATTTCCCTTGCTCAGGCTGATGCGGAACAGCCTTGCAAGTGAAGTTACCATCTTAATGGCTTCTGGATAGCGTTCATTTTCGATCATCCAAACAATTGAATCCAGTGTATTGTAGAGGAAATGCGGGTTAATCTGGCTTTGCAGCGCATCAAGCTCGCTTTTTCGCTTCGACTCCTGCTCTGCCACTATGTCATCCATCAACTTGCGCATTTGTGTCACCATAGATTGGATAATTCTTCCCAGGTGCTGAATTTCATAAGGCCCGCCAATTGCAATATTTGCGTCAAAATCCCCCTCCTCTAAGCTCTTTACCGATTTCCCTAGCTTTTTAATTGGATCGGCAATTTTAGAGGAAACAAACTGGTTAACAAAGATGATGAGAAAAATAGTAAATAAAAGAATAAAAACTGCAAACACCTGAATTTGCAAATAGTTTGCGGTAATACCCTTCATCGGGGTTACACCGATGATTTTCCAGCCGGTATAGCCCACTGATTTCACCGTAACCACACGTTTTTCCTTCTCAAAGGTTTCTACGTAGGTTCCATCGTCATAATCTGCCATTTCAACGTTGTTTTCCTTTAGGATGTTGGAGTAAAGCAGTTTGTGGCGTGGATGATAGATAATATCTCCATCCCCACTAATCAAATAAATGTACCCTGATCCACCGAGGTTAACATCCTTAAATAATTGTTCAATACCTGAAAAGTTCATATCCACTAGCAAAACACCTTGATGAACTGCGCCATCACGCGTCAATTCTACAGCGCGGGAAAGCGACACCACCCATCGGTATCGAAAATCCGGATCTTCAAACAAATTTTGGACATGCGGGATAGAGAAGTGCATATTCTCGATTTTTTCCATAGCACTTTGAAACCACTGCTGCTCATTTGGGGCCACATTTTTCTTAAGCTTGGAGAGCGGAGCCGTGCTCACCAGCTTGCCATTATCCTCCACCACCACAATACTGACCAAAAGATCCTTATTTGCATCATAGAGCAGGCTTATTTCGTCGTCGATAGAATCTACTGCAAGGTCACTGTTTTTAATGACTCGGTAATACATCGAATCGGATACACGGCGCATATTTCTAAGATATCCGTCAAGATTGAGATTCACTTGGTCAATGACGCGTTTATTATTATCTCGGATGATTTTTTCTGCAGATGATATAAACCTAGTATACAGCGATATTCCCAAGAAAATCATTCCCACCAGTGCTACCGCGGTAAAAGAAATGGAAATCAGATATTGAAAACTCTTACGTTTATAGGCTTCTTTAAAATAGCTCCACTTCTTTCTCAGGTTAGATGCCATCTTGTCCTCCTACACTGCGGTACTTGGTGGGCGACATTCCAAACTGTTTCTTGAAGACGTAGCTAAAATAAGTTGGCTCACTATAGCCGATCTTATTCGCTATTTCGCCAGCCAAATATTCGGTTGTATTCAGCAGTTTTACTGCCTCTTCCATGCGTACCTGGGTTAGATAGTTAACAAAACTCAAACTGGTTTCGCGTTTAAACAAGGTGGAAAAATACGTAGGACTCAGATGCAGATAATTACATATCGTTTCTAGTGAGAGTTCCGAATCAGAATAGTTGTTTTTAATAAAATGCTTCGCTTGCTCCGCAACCAGCTTAGAAGAATTGGTGCGTTCCTGTCGGATTAAACGGCTGATTTTAAGGCAAGTATCAAGAATCCATTTTCTAAGGGCATCCAGCGAATCAAAGCTAGAGATATAAAAATTGCTGTCAAAGCTTTTCCCCAATATTGCCGCCCCATCCAACTGATAAGTACGTATTATTTTAAGCAACTCTGCCGTCAGTTCCATTAAACTCAACTGATATTGAGACAATTGAAAGTTCTTCTCACGGAAACAGTTGATGTAGCGTTCTACTTCCCGTTCAATTTTCTCCGATTCACCAACCTTAATTGCAGCCATCATATCTTGAAAATCCACATCACAGTATTCAAGCTGTCCCATTGTCTGCGGCTCAACATCATCAATATAAATTGCTTTATCTGCACCTACCAGTACTCGATACTCTAAAGCGTTGCGTGCACCGACGGTAGAATAATGAAGATCGGTAAGTGAATCACAGGGCGATCCAATGCCTGCCGAAAGTGTTAACAATAGAAAACGTTGGGCAAGCTTACATATATAGTTTATACCATTGATAAAGCTTAGTATTTTCCCTCTTTCTTCCAGAATAGCTATTACAGCTACGTAGTCATTGTAAAGGAAGCATTTAAAATGGGTGTATGGTGATAGATTTTCATCAACGAGTTGTTTAATAACATGCGGTATCAGCTCTTTTCGGCTTGTAGCAGCATACTCCTGGCCTTCCGATTGGATGCTAGAATCAAACTCGATTAATGCCACGCTCCAGAAAGATCCAAAAATATCAATTTTATAACGCTCTATTTGCTCACTGATCCACCGTGATGTTACTCGCCCTCCCAACAAACGAACCAAAAACTGCTCACGCAAGATAGGGATACTATTTTGATAATGCTCGCGCAACCGTTCAATGTTACACTTTTCAATGAATTCGTTATCCAGCTGCTGTTTGATTTTTTGCAATACCTCCACAAGCTCCTGCGCATCAATTGGCTTTAATATGTATTCCGATACGTTAATTTTAATTGCTCTCTGCGCATATTCGAAATCATCAAACCCCGAAAATATTACCAACTTTATTTTAGGCATTTGCTCATACAAGCGTTTACCCAACGTCAATCCATCCATGAACGGCATTTTAATGTCAGTCAGTACAACGTCTGGATGCAGGCTCTCAGCCAACTCTAATGCTTCTTGCCCATTTGCTGCAGAGGCAACCAATTCAAAACCATTACTCTCCCAGTTGATTTTGCGCTTGATTCCCTCCCTAATTTCTTCTTCATCATCTACAACCATAATTCTATACAAAGACATAAGTTTACCCCATCATTCTTCGGCAAATGCCATAAAAATATTTTTCATATATGGTATTTTACGTTTAAATTGTCGCTATCGATTATAACAAATCTTGACATCTTTTTCAACAGATGATGAAGTATTGTGTAAAGCTTGCTGCGTTTAAAGAGATTAGCCCTTTAAAGTCTACGATCATTTAGCCCTTATTTATTAAAATATTCGCTCACCAGATGTTAGTCTTTGCAGGCGTATCAGTTTGCATAATACAGGAGTCAACGGACACTATTTTACATTCAAAAGAATTTACGTGATTGTGAATGTAAATTGTTGTTTAATTAATATTATAGTTAATAAGTATCTCCTTTTTTAGTATGGGGAATAAAAGAAACAAAAAAGAAGTGGTTCAATATGTACAAATTATTATTTATTGCAAACAACAAGCTGGATTTATAAGTACGGGTTAAGCCGATACAAGAACATCCACCTTGAGCAACAGTTCAAGCAACATGGACTAAGAAGGAAAGTATCTGCAGCACGAATTGTGAAGCAGATGCTTTTTTACTGTTAAGAAACTAGATTTCCAATGGAGCACATGCGTATTATTGTTTATGCTGCCTCCCCTGTACGTCTATATTAAAATTGTCATAGTAGGTAATCTCCCCAACAGTCTTAAAACTGTAGCCTTTATCCTTAATCTGGTCAATAATTCCCGGTAAAGCTTGTACTGTATTCTTCTTTCCCACATGAAACAGCGTAATGCTTCCGTTTTGCACACTGCTTACCATCTTGTTTGTTATCTCTTCGGCAGGCGGGTCTTTCCAGTCTCGGGAGTCACTATCCCATACAGAGTACAACTTTATACGACAAATTCGAATAGACCCAATAGACAAAAATATGATTGTTACACAAATCAGAAATATGGTACTAGAATTCCCATTTAGAATGTTTGTATGTCATTTATGACAAAACCTCCTATGTTTTTTGACGCGGTTGGCGAACCTGCTTCAATTTTAACATAGGAGGTTTTTCTTATTTTAAAAATTTCTATTCCCACTGGCATAGCCAATGGTTATTGTACGCTAAAGTGTACAGGTCGAAATGCTTCCTTTTGTTTTATCGAGGGGCTTTTTAAAGTTGAATAATCTTGCCATTATCTTTAAAATGTTTTTGCTGGTAGCTGCTGTTGATTTGAGGAAGTTGTGCTGATTCTACTGTCAAAACAGACTGTATTCGGCATTTAATTTCTTTGTCGTTAAATATCCATTGGTACCAGCTATCATTTAGAATAACGGTTTTTCCTTTGTTCTTTATTAAATTTAGAAAGGAAGCTTGTCGGCGTTCTATAGCAAGGCTAACATTTATTGCAGGCAGGTTTTCATCACCTGTTCCAGCGCCTGCGGGTCGCCTTTTGCTGCATCCCACTCGAGGCTCCAGTCTAAATTACGGTATTTTTCACAACGCGGGTCTGCCTGCAAAAACTTCTCCAGATCCTCCAGCATTTCCAATCTCCAAAGTGAATTGTCAATTTCGGCAGTCGTATACTTTTGGTTCGCAATCATCTCAAACCCAAAAATATCTTTTGCATGAGATTTTTGCGCCGAATTAATTACATAATCCACCTCGTGGCATGGAATAAACATCACACCGCTACCGGTGCCCAAAACAACGTCTCCCGGCAGGCATACCGCTTTACCTATGCGGCAAGGGCCATTAAAGTCAGTCATCACACAAGCACGGATTGGTGTAGGGTCAGAACCGCGGTAATATACCTGGGCATCTTTAATTTTTTCCATCTGCTCCACATCTCGCACACCACCCCATATAATAGCTCCACCGTTCTTGGTATGTGTGGCAATTGCGGTTGTAAGGTTTCCTCCCACAAAGGTGCCGTTGAACACCTTATCGTACATATCCGCTACTAAAACATCTCCCTCGGTCAGGCTATCTACCACCCATTGGTTGCCCATACCTTCCCATCCGTTTTCTTTTGCGTAGCTGTATACTACATCCTTTAAATCGGGGCGTGTGGGCATAAATGTACAGGTCACGGCACGCCCTACAAGCTTTTTGCGGTGGTGCAAAATTTTCAAATCGCCTTCGAACTGGAATCTGTATCCCTTGACATATAAAGGCAGCCAGATTTCTTCTATCGTCATTGTGCGTATCATTTCTAATTTTTCATCCGAAACACGAGGGCGCCCATCAGGAAAACGCTCACCCTTCCAGTGTGATGTTATTGCAAGGATTTCTTCTCGATTATTTATGTTCATTGTTATCATCCTCTTTCTCTGTCACCTGCAAAACGAAAGCAGGGGCCGCAAACTCTAAAGCCACTGTATCAAATTTTGCTCCTATTTTTGGTGGTACTGCTTCTACTATATTCATCTTTTGCTGCACAGCCAGTAAAGTCTTATCGGATAAAAAGGTTATCATTCGAACCCAGTCTCCGCAGAGCGGTTGGATCCTATGTAAGCGAAGCGAATCTGCTTCAACCCGGATTATTGCGATTTTGGGAACGCCACGCACACTTACGGCAATTGTTTCACTTTCCACCATACATGCGCCACCCGGCCACCCTGAACCCAGTTGTGCCAGCGAAAGTGTATACAGGCAAAAACAACCCGCTTTGCTTTTCTTACACAGCATTACGCTGTTGCTGTTTTCGCATATCAGCACAAACTTAGCGTTATCGACCGGAATAATCTGTCTTGGTCCCGTATTAGGTGCAAAAACTTTTACCCAAAGCAATTGTGGTACTTCAGCACTTAAGTCGTAACAGGCTATGCAATCGCTACCCATGTCGCAGCACAGCAATTCTTGCCCCATCAGCACGCTGCAGTGCGCATGCGCCACATCTTTTTTTGCACCCGGTAAACACATACGCCAGAGTTCTTTTTGAAGCGTGTAATCAACGGCAAAAAAATCTCCGCTTTGCCAGCAGCTACCCACCAAACAGGTATCTGCATCACTTAGATGGCATAGGCCAGCACCGAGCAGCGTAATCTCACCTTTCTGCTCCAGCGCAGATTCTTTTATACGATACGATGTAATTTTTACGCAATCTACCAGCTCGTGCCCTGCGTACAACGTTTTTCCTTTTTGGATTAAAAAAGAAGGGTTCGTACCTGTATGAAGTGCATGACAGATTTCCCCTTGCCTGCCATTCCAGTTTATTAGAGCAAGGTCTGGGGAGCCAGGCTGCGTGTACCCGCCAACGGCCAGTAAAATATCTCTGGCCACGGTTTAATCCTTTACAGAAACGATTACTTCAATTTCTACCGGTATATTGTTATTGGGTAAATTGTGCGTGCCCATGGCTGTGCGTGCATGATAACCGCGCTCTTCCAGCACATCCGCAATGGTGTCGGAAAAACCGTCCATAACACCGTCCACATCGTGGAAGCCTTCAGCGCAATTGACAAGGCCAAAAGCTTTTACAAAATGGTCAATCTTATCCAGATTGCCCAAAGTATCTTTTAAAGCACCTAAAATAATAATCGCACATTCTCTGGCTGCCCTGTACCCTTCTTCCGGTGTAAGGTCTGCACCGATTCGGCCGCGGAACAGCGGCACACCCGTAATCTGATCTTCGGGACCATGGCCTGATACAAAAATAAGATTATCTACCCGGCGCAACAGCACAATACCACGCTTCTTTTTATATACAGGCTCTATCTCTGCATTGTTTTCCACAATTCGATTGATTGTATCCATGCTTTTCTCCTATTCTTGCGCCAATCAGCGAATTTTTACAATGGCTTCCACAACCACAGGCACGTTTTGCGGCAAAGCAAAAGCACCCATTGCGCTGCGAGCATGCTGACCACGCTTGCCAAACACCTCTACCATCAAATCAGAAAATCCGTTCATTACAGCCGGCTGGCTGGAAAAATCCGCCCCGCTGTTTACAAGCCCCAGTGCCTTTACAAAGTAATCTACACGGTCCAGTTCGCCTATATAATCTTTAATTGTCGCCAGCATGTTCAGGCCGCACAGGCGCGCTGCCTGATAGGCGGTATCCAAATCCATCTCGGTACCCACCTTGCCGGTGTAAACAGCCTTACCCTCGGCGTCTACGGGCAGGTGAGCAGACAAAAATAGCAACTTGCCCTCTAATACTGCATCTACTGCGCCTTTCCCTTTGCGGTCTCTTACCGGCAGCGTAATACCCAAATTCTCAATTCTTTTTCCTGTTTCACTCATAAGTTTATAACTCCTCTTCTTTTACTAATCCTTATATGTTTATCCTTTTACAGCGCCGCTGGCAAGCCCTTCTACAAACTGTTTTTGAACAGACAAAAACAAGATAATAATAGGCAGCGTAATAATAGCGGCCGCGGCCATAGTGTCGCCCCAATCTACTTTAAAAAAGGATGAAAATTCATTTAGAGCGATAGGCACTGTTCTACTCACCTCGCTGCGGGTTAGCACGTTTGCCAACGCAAATTCGTTCCACGAGGAGATAAAGGCGTAAATACCGGTAGCGGCAATGGCTGGGCGTAAAAGCGGTACAACAACATACCACAAACTTTGTATGGTGCCGCAGCCGTCTACAACGGCAGCCTCTTCAATCTCTTTTGGTATCCCTTTGAAATAGCCTTTGGCCATCCATGTTACAAGCGGCATGGAAATAACTAGGTGCGCAATGGCCAGCCCCAGCTTTGTATCTACAAGGTTGAGGGCGTTTTCCATATAAAAAAGCGGAATCATCAGCACAGTCAGCGGTAACATCTGGCTGAGTAGCATAAACATAGAGAAAAAGCTTTTGCCACGAAACTTAAAACGTGCAAACGCGTACCCGGCACTTCCGCCCAGTAAAAGCGCCATAAAGGCCGAGCCAATACCAACCAAAAAGCTGTTTAAAAAGGCCCGTGGAATACCGCTATTGAACAGAACGTCCACATAGCTTTCTAAAACAATTTGCTTTGGAATCCAGTACGGAGGTTTTGAAAATATTTCGACAGACGGCTTGAGCGACGTACTAATAATCCAACCCAAAGGTATCAGCGTTATAAGGACAACTATGATTAAAAAAGCGTATATAAATAGATCTGCAGCAGTGGTTTTTAATTCTTTGGTTTTCACAAGTTAGTCCTCCTTGATTACAAATTTGACGTAGAGGACAGCGAAGAACAATGTAACCAGCAGTTGCATCATTGCGCTTGCGCTGGCCGCATTCAGGTTGAGCACTTTAAACTGGTTGTATACCAAAAGCGAAAGTGTAGTTGTTCCCTGCCCGCCGCTTGTCATAATCCAAATGAGCGAGAATTCGTTGATAGCCCAAACCAAAAGCAGCAGCACACAAATAAAACTTACATCTTTAAGCATGGGCAGCGTAATATGCAGCGTTTTTTGCCACCAATTTGCGCCATCCAAATTTGCGCTTTCATATAGTTCCTTGGGCATTTGCTGCAAGCCTGCAGTCATCATCAGCATGACATAGGGTGCGCATGCCCACACCTGCACAATAACCACAGAAAGCATTGCGTACTGTGGGCTCGTAAGCCATGGAATCGGCTCATTAATCAGATGAAGCGACTGCAAAATATGGTTTGCCATGCCCCCATCTGTTGCAAAAAGCCACTTCCAGGCAGTGGCCTTTACGACGCCTGGTATAATCCACGCTACAAATACAAGCCCACGCCACATACCTTTGCCACGAATGGTTGCACGGTTGATAAGCATTGCAAGCGCAAAGCCGATGATAAACGACGCCAAAACAGTTGAAAGTGTCCAGACCATGGTATTCGATACTGCCTGGGTAAATTGTGGATTTTGGAACAGTCTTTTATAATTTTTTAACCCCGCAAAACCGGCTTTTCCAATACCGTTTTCACAAAAACTCATTGTACAGATGTAAAACAGTGGGTAGATAATCAACGATGCCGTTACCAAAACACCTGGCAAAATAAAAGGTAGCGCCCTTTTTTCATCCCGTGTCAATTGCAAATGATGCATAGACAACTCCCCTCTTTATTATCAAAATCAAGTGGTACAGTTACCGCTTATGTTTATCGGTAAAAAGAATCTCCTGCTCTGCTTTTGGCAAAAGGGCAGGAGATTCTTGCCCGATATTAGTCTGCTATCAGAGTATTAATGTCTGCGGTCATTGCATTGCACGCTTCTTCAACGCTCATACTTCCGGCAATGGCGGCCTGCATATATTGATAAATGATTGGCTCCATTTCTGCCCAGCGGGTGTAGGTGGGCTCAGGGCGGGAATTATCCAACTGTTTGGCAAAGGGGGTAAGCTCCTCGCTAGAATATTGCGGATATTTCAGCGCCTCATAGCTGGCAGGGAGAGAATCGGTAAGGCGCGCTTGATTTTCGGGTGTAGTTAGGTAAGCCAGCAGCTTGGCCGCAGCTTCTTTGTTTTTGCTCTTTTCTGCCATGACAATTGTCCAACCGTTGGATGTGGTACAGCCCATTCCTCCATCACCGGGGATTACGGCTGTTTTGAAGTTCAGGTTGGGGTAATCGGTCTTAAGTGTATCCAAATCAAAGGGCCCGGTCAGGTTAAATGCAAGCTGACCACTGCCGAACATATCGCGCATTTTGGTGTTGTCAATCTCCATACTGCTGGCACTTGCATAACCTTCTTTGATAGAGTTCACAATGTTTCCCATTGCTTTTTTGCCTGCATCGCTGTCCAAAAGACATTTTGTTTCGTCTTCGTTCAGTACATCTCCGCCGTATGTATACAGCTGCTGAACCAAGCGGGTTGTAGCATTAGCCTGGTTGCCTAAGGGCCATGCAAAAGCTGTTACAGTACCGTTTGTAACCTTTTTGCTCATCTCCGTCATTTCATCCCAGGTAGCAGGGAAGGAATCGTAACCGGCTGCTTTTAATAAATCAACGTTGTAGTAAATACCCGAGCCGTCGTGACGGAACGGGATACCATAGGTCTTGCCGTCTACTGTGGCAATGTCAAGCGCAGGTTTGAGGATATCTTCCATTTTCACACCAGCGGCAGGTGCCAACTCATTGAGTGAGGCAAGCAAGCCCTGCTTTGCAAGGGGTGCTACGTCTGTTGTAAGTACGGTGCTCAGCTCAGGGGCGTTATTGGTGCTGATTGCAGTGGTAATCTTGCTTTTGTAGGTATCCCAGTCGGTAATAACCAGTTCTACCTTGATACCTGGATTTGCTGCTTCAAACTCTGCAGCCATTTCGCGGCTTTCGGGCTCGTCCCAGTTTGGGGTCCACCACTGGATGGTAACATTACCGTTTGAGCCGGCGATAGCCTGACTGGAAGCGGATTTGCTTGCGCACCCTGTGAATACTGTTGCAGTGAGAATGAATGCCAGTGCGAGAGACATCATTTTCTTAATTGTCTTTTTCATGGTTTTCTTCCTCCTTAGATTTTACTTATTTAACCGATTGACATCGGATAACCGTTACTTTATGTCCTGCAATGCCTGTTGCAGCAACTGCACAATCTGTACATGGCAGCGTACGACGTGATACGGCCCTTTTAATTCAAACCCTTTGCGCGCGTCGCTCACCTCTCCGTTGCGGTGACAGACGCTGTTCCACTCGCCCACTTCTTCATCCATAAAATGTTCCTTTACAAAGCGGTGTAATTTCATAAAATATGCAAAATGGTCATCCGCACCATTTTCCAGACTGCTCATCAGCAGCGCATACAGCCCTTCCGCCTGCACCCACCAAATTTTGTCGTCCCATAAAACGGGGACATCCACGTAGGTGTTGGTCAAGAAGCGCTCTTCAGGGGTAGTGTTTTCCACATCGACATGTTGGTAAAAGCCGCCATAGGTTTCGTCCCATGCGCGGTGCAGAACCCAATCGATAACAATCTTCGCCCGCTGTGCATAGGCGGTGGTTCCTTCCTCTTGCCCGGCACGCATGGCAAACCACATAGATTCCAGCGTATGACCAGGGTCTATTAACCTGCCTTCTCCGCGCAATACGGGCATGCCGTCTGTGCCTACATACTCGAAAGGTGCCTGCAGCGTGTCGTTCGCAAATACATATAGCGAACGGTGTATGCAGTCGCGTAAAACGGAACTGTATGCGTTGCCAAAGAGATGCTTACTCTCAAGCGCCACCAGCAAGGTCATAAAACAGACCGCATGTTTTTGCATGCCGTCGGGGATCATTTCGTCCTGTAATACAGACGGGGTCAATATATGATCGAAAAGCTGGTCGGTAAGCTGGCGAGCCCATTCTATATCCCGCGGGTTCGTTTTGCCAGTTGCTATTATGTATTCATACAACCCCTTAACTGCGAAATGGTCGGTAAAAATAGAAGTGGCACCGGTAATTGGTGTGCCGTCTTGCGCGAGCATCTGGCAAAAGCGCCCATTGGACAGAGCTGCTTTTTCTAAAAAGCTTCTGCCCTGGGTGGCAATTTCCAGCCACTTTGGGTTGCGCTTATAGGTGTTATAAAGATATGAAAACGTATACATTGTACGACCGACAAACCACCCGGGTTTTACTGTACTATAGAGTTCTCCTTTGGCGTCAAAGCAATTGAAATAACCTCCATACTGCATATCTACTACACGTGGTTCCCAAAAAGGTAAAATCTGTTCCTCCAGCTTTTGCTTGTAATACTGCAAAATTGCGGTAAGTTCTTCACAATGTTTTTTGATAAATTGTTGATTCATTACAAATCCCCTTTATACGCTCATTTGCAACAGCACATCTGTCAGCTGCTGTTTTACAATCTCCAGTTCCTGCTCATTCAGGTTTAGCGGGCTGATATACACTGCATTTTTGTTGTTCTCTGCACCTATGTAAATATGGCGATGGTACATTTCTTCTTTGATTGCTTGAGCTATATCCGGTTTAGTTAAATAGAAAAAGGCGCGTGGATAGCTTTGTCCTACCGGCCCGTAGGGTACTATTTCGCAGCGGGCGCAACCCGTTTTTTCTACTGCTTCACATAGGGCTGCCGCATACTCAAACAGGCGTTTTTCATTGGCTGAATGGTCCATAGACAAATACTGCCGTACCGCAGAATATAAACCTGCCATTGCCTCACGCGAAACCTTGCTTGAACGGCACACACCATGAACAGGTGCACCGAACCGCACGCAATCCTCAATTAATGCCTTTTTACCTATAATGAGTCCGCTGTCCTGCGGGCCGCAAAGGGTTTTTCCACCGCTAAAGATAACCATATCGGCGCCCATCTGTGTAAATTTCCACAAATTTTCTACCGGAGGCAGCTGTGCGGCTGCATCCACTACGACCGGGATTCCTTTGCTGTGTGCAATTTCAATCGTTTTTTCCAAGGACATGGAGCCGCGGCTATAAAGCACAGAAGCAAAGTAGAAAACTGCTGCTGTTTTGGGACCGATGCTGCCTGCCAGCTCAAACTCGAGCGTTTCATCCGCGTCGCCTATTTCTATAATTCTGGCACCGGAGCCTTCTATTGCTTTATCGTAGGCATTGCGCTGCGCGCGCATTACGATAACCTCGTTATGGTAAAGGCTCTGCGTATCTGGTAGCCGGCTGAAAGCGTATTCATTCGATTGCGCCATGCAAACCGCTGCTGCAAGCAGCAGGCCGCCCGAAGCACCGTTTGTAATGTAAGCGGCTTCGTTATGCGTTAAACGCGCCAGTTCAGCCCCGAGCTTTGTTTGCATTTCGTGGATATCCACAAAATGCGCGGCAGCCTCTTGCACAGCGCAAAGCGTTTCAATGGACATACGGCTACCGCCGTATACGGTATAGGTATCGTGCGCATTGATATAAGGCGTGATGTTCATCTCTTCGTAAATACTCATATAGCTTTCACTTTCCTCACAAATAGAATCGCGATGTACAATTGCTGGGATTTATTTCAGGCTTTTGGAATACAATCAAGCATTGTTTAAATGTAAACGTTTTCTTTTGTAGGTAAAAAATTACATTAATGGGCTTTTATGCTGGCCCCTCCATCTACCATTAATATCTGACCTGTCATATATTGTGACATATCGCTGGCCAAATACAGTGCCGCATTGGACACAGCAGCCATACTTCCGGGGGCAAGCGGCTGCATTTTGCACAGCATGTCCATAAATTCATCACGTGCTTTTCCCTCGGGGTAAGAGTGAATCTCATCCATCATATTGTCACTTAAAACCAGCCCCGGGCAAATCGTGTTTACGCGTATCCCATAAGGAGCATAATCCAGTGCTATTGCGCGAGCCGTCGCGTTCATTGCGCCTTTTGTACCGGCATATATCCCAAAACCGGGCATTGTCATCACCGCATGAATTGAAGAAATGTTAATGATATTGCCGTTGCGGCGTTCCATCATACCGGGCAAAAACTTGCGTGCACAGCGTAGCCCGCTTTTATAGTTTGTCTCCAAAAATTTTTCAATCGTGGCATCTTCACACAAGTGCACCGGCTGGTGGTAATTAATTCCCACCGTGCTCACCAGAATATCTATACCGCCAAAATCTTTTAAAACCTCTTCACAAGTCTGCTCGGTTTCCTGGGCCTGCGAAAGGTCGACCTGGTAACCTTTCGAGTCGGGTGCTAACTTTTGTATCTCCCGCACCGCTTCCTCCAACTTTTCTTTACTGGGGCCACCTAATGCAACGGCTGCCCCCTGCGACGCAAACAGCAACGCAATATCTTTGCCAATTCCTCTCTGACCTGAAGTAATAAATACTCGTTTTCCTGCCAGTAAATGATTGTAGTCCATTTTGAATAGCTCCTTTATCTATCGTGATATTCTGCAACAGTCTCTTTTTCTACAATGCTCGTGCTGTATGTTTTGATAACCGATTTATCGGGCAGTTTACCGCTTAATTGTTCCGACAACAACAGCACACTGTCTATTCCTATTTGCTCCAAAGGCTGTGCCACAGAGGTAATATCCGGCCCACGGTAACGATCCGGTAAAATTGCCTGATTGTCAAACCCCATAATCGATAGATCCTCCGGCACGCGTAGGCCCATGTCTAACGCTGCGCGTATGGCGTAGCTGGCAATCGCGTCATCTCCACAAAAAACAGCGGTAGGCGGCACTGGTAATTCCATTAACATTTTTAAGCGCTGGTAGCCGCTGGAATAATCTACTGTGGCATATTGGATATATCCGTCACAAACCTCCAAGTTTGATTCATGCATCGCTTGCATATAACCATTAAAGCGATCAAGGCTTACCTTTTTGTTAGGGTTTGCACACAGGCAGGCAATTTTACGGTGCCCTTTTTTTATAAGATAGTCCACCGCTTCTTTTGCACCGACTTGGTTGTCAATCAGCAGCTTGTTGCAATCGATTTCTGGCATATCGTTTTCGATCAGCACATAGTTCATAGAAGACTTTTCCTGCAAATACTGTATTACAGCTTCATCGGAAAGGTAAGATCCATACAAAATAACAGCGTCAACCACACCGTTTGTAAGATATTTTAAATACTTCTCTTTGCTCTGCAAATCACCACCGAAAACACTGCAAAACATCACGCTGTATTGTGTACGGCTGGCCCCTATCTCAAAGCCTCTAATCAGCTCGTGAAAAAAAGGGTCATGCAGGTTATGCACAATAATGCCTATGCAGCCGGTTTTCCGCTTTATAAGGGATCGCGCCGCACTGTTGGGGCTATAACCTAATCTTTCTACCGTATCCCATACCTTTGCTTGCAACCCGGGGCTGACATTATTTTCATGGTTGATTACACGGGACACTGTTGCCAGAGAGACACCTGCCTCACGTGCAACGTCCTTAATCGTAGCATTTTTGTCTAGAAATTTCATATTTATGTGTCGCTCCCTTTTACTAATTGGCTCCAAAGCAAATTTGTAAACGCTTTCATTGCTTTAAGTCTATCTTCATGTCCATATAATGTCAATACTATTTTTCAATTTCGTGTTTTCGCAAATTTTTATAACATTTCTTTGTATAATTGTACTATATTCATAGTTTTTTACTTAAAAAACATTGACTTATGTTTTTTAGGAGGATATGATAATAATAGATTTTTTGTAATCGTTTACATGGCGATTATCCGTCTGTTCTTTCTATAACAAAAAGGAGAGGTTTAAAATGGAGCATCAGTCTGCAGATTTAATTTTAAAAGGTGGCCACGTAATCGACCCAGCCAATCAAATTGACGGCATTTGCGACATGGCAGTAAAAGACAAAAAGATTTTCGCTGTGGGGAAGGATCTTTCTTGCTTGCGCTGTGCTCAAACAGTGGATGTAAGCGGCCTTTATGTTGTACCCGGTTTAATTGATATGCATTGCCATGCTTATCCGAAATTTCCCCTTGCGACAGATGGCCTTGCGTGCATTGAAGCCGATGCTCATATGTTTCAGCAGGGTGTTACCACTTGTGTGGATGCAGGCACCTGCGGTATCCGTGATTTTTACCGTTTTAAAGAGGATATCATTGACCACAGCCAGGTTCGCCTATTGGCCATGGTAAACATTTCACATGGCGGCATGGTCAATCTAGAAACAGAGCAAGACCCCGATAATTTTCATCCTGCTGCCGTTGCCGGGCTTGCAAAAGCGCACCCGGAGCTGGTTGTAGCAATAAAAACGGCTCATTATTGGGTGGGTAAGCCTTTCGACGCTACGCACCCTGCCTGGGCCTCGGTAGATGCTACGGTTGAGGCAGCAGCTTTATGCGGTCTTCCCGCTATGGTAGACTTTCAGCCCACATTACCCGGTCGTAGTTATGAGGATTTGATTTTGAAAAAACTGCGTGCCGGAGATATTCATACTCATGTGTTCGCACAGCAGTTCCCGATTTTAGATGGAAACGGACAGCTAAACCCTGCACTAATTCAAGCACGCGAGCGCGGCGTTTTGTTTGACCTGGGCCACGGCGCGGGCAGCTTTTGGTTTCGCAATGCTGTGCCTGCCTTTGCACAAGGGTTTGTTTCGGATACACTTTCTACAGATTTGTATTTTGACAATGTTGCAGGCCCTGTATTTGGACTAACCAGTATCATGTCGAAATACTGGAACATTGGTATGGGGCTTAACGAAATTATTTACCGTACCACTAAGCGCCCTGCTCAAGTTATCGGACGCCCATCCTTAGGTGATCTAAGTGTAGGCAGCTGCGCCGATGTTGCGGTTTTAGAAGCACGAGACGGCAAATTTGGCTTTGCCGATGGTGGACATGCGCGTATGGCTGCCACCAAAAAACTGGAATGTGTAATGACTTTGCGCGCAGGAAAAATTGTGTACGACCTGAATGCAATTTCCAGGCCAGACTGGCAAACGGCAGACGCCTCGTATTGGTGCTCCCCCGGTATTTTGCCTTAAGCAAACGAACGCTCTGCAAGCAATTTTTTGCAACCATCACTAAGAACTCTATAAAAAAGCAGACAAAGTATAAAAAGCTTTAGCTGCTTTTTTACAATACCGCCCTGCACATTTTAAACTATAGAATTATATCTATATCCTTATCGCCCCCTCAATTGGGGAATAATTAGATACAGCACATTCCCGAACAAGGGCGCTATTTTCCTACGATGCTTTTGTTGCGCTCTAGATATAAACGAAAAAAGTTAATTAGAAAGCGTAGCTAAATTAGGTAAAATGTAACTTCATGCTTTTATATAGAGAAGCAGGCGCATAAGACGTGCCGCTTGTTTGTAGAGGTAAATTTTTCCAAGATATGAGATTGCTCGCTTTCTATTTCGAGCACAGTCATCGGTAGTATAGAAATATTTGTGCAAACCTCCACTGTCAAGTAAACTAGAACAGACAATGGAGATTTTCGAAAATCATGCTCTTTGGTCATGCCCAACTGCACATTATTGCTATAACTAGCAATTGAGTGAACTTCGCGTTATTCGCCTAATATCTTATTCGGACTTTATTATACGCAAAGATTTAGTCCTAACAAAGGCATGCATAATATAACTATATCATCTACCTATCCCCAAGTAAATGTCTTATATCCCAAATATATACATCAGAATTCTACATATAACGCAGAAAGGATAGGGAAAGCAATTATTGCTTTTCCTATCCTTTCTGCGTTATATGTAGAATCTCGGTTATCTTCCATAAATAGTTTTTATACGGTTAATGTAAACATGTTTGATCCCAAATCTTTGCCTCATAGAGGAAACAACATCAGCTTATCGTTTTACTTTTTATACACGTATTATTGTTTATATTGCCTCCCCTGTACGTCTATATTGAAATTATCGTAGTAAATGATCTCCCCTACTGTCTTGAAAATGTAGCCTTTACCCTTTAGTTGGG
>NZ_DALZQO010000001.1:318799-398085 GCF_032017025.1 Hydrogenoanaerobacterium sp. | reverse complement strand
ATTAAGCCCTTATAGGGCTCGTGCAAGCCACCCCTTTTAGGGGTGGTCTTGACTTGCTATTTGTTTAAAACAAGGTACAATATTACTAAGGCTTGTTGATTAAAAAGGGGGAACTGCGGTGGAGCAAATAAAACAAATCATTACTCAGGCGGGGGTTCCCTGCTTTGGCGTGTGCAGCTTTGATGCTGTTTTACCGCTGCTGCCGTGCCGCGCGGCGAATCGTCTGCCGGGTGGTGCCAAAAGTGTACTTGTATGTTTGTTCCCGTATTATGTGGGCGATTTCCCCACCCGTAATCTCTCACGCTATGCGATTGTAGATGATTACCACCTGCTAACCCGCGCGTTGCTGGAAAAAGCAGCTGAGGCCCTGCGAAAGGCGTTCCCCGAGCACAGTTTTGAAAGCTTTGTTGACAGCAGCCCTGTACGTGAGGTGCAGGCAGGTTATTTGGCGGGGCTTGGGTTTATTGGTAAAAACGGTCAACTCATAACTGAGGGCTACGGCTCGTATTGCTTCATCGGCGAGATTATCACGACGCTTGAGTTGCCCGCCGCAAGCCCGTCGCGCAAAAACTGCGGTAGGTGCAACCTTTGCCAAAACGCGTGCCCAAATGGCGCCATTGGAGAACGAGGTGCGATTGACACAGCGAAATGCCGCTCGCACATCACACAGAAAAAGGGCGAACTCACCGCCTTTGAGCAGCAGACGATTAAACAGGGCGGCTTTGTGTGGGGGTGCGACATCTGTACCGACATCTGCCCGTACAACCGCAGCCCCAAACTTACCCCTCTGGAAGAATTTTACCGTGACATTGTGCATACACTAACAGAGGAAAATTTGTACGCTTTGTGTAAAACACGTGCATTCGGTTGGCGCGGTGCGGGGGTTCTTGAGCGCAATCTGCAGCTTACGGACGGGCATTCACAAGTACGGTAGAATGTGGTATAATAGCTATTTAATAGGCTTAGCAAAGGATTGGAGTGAAAATTTTTGGAGATACTGTCCAAAGATCAATATAACGAATATGAGGCATTTGCGTCCACCCATCCGCAAAGCTGCTTCACGCAATCGGTCAAGTGGCATGATGTAAAAAACAACTGGGGTTACGAGGTGGTGGTATCGCGCAATGCCGTGGGTAAAATCGTGGGTGCGTGTGCGGTACTCATTCAGAAGATTCCGTTTATCGGCACCTCATTTTTATATTCTCCGCGCGGCCCTGTGTGTGACTTGCACGACAAAGCCGTACTTGCAGATTTAAAACACGGTGTTGACGAGCTGGCAAAACGGTATAAAGCTCATCTGTTCAAGATGGACCCCGATACGTTGATTACAGACACCGAATTTATGAAGATTGCAAAAGAGATGGGCTTTGAGCATTTTGCAGGGCCCGAGGGCTTCGAAACGATACAGGCGCGCTTTAACTATCGCCTTTACATTGCGGGCAAAACGGAGGAGGAGATACTGGCCTCTCTTACGCAGAAAACCCGCTACAATATCCGCGTAGCTCAAAAGCACGGGGTAGAGGTGCGCGTGGTAGGGCAGGAGTATCTTGACGACTTTGTGCGCATAATGCAGACTACCGGCGAACGCGACGGGTTTAATGTACGCCCCAAAGCCTATTTTGCCCGCATGCTCGACGCATTGGGCGAGCATGTACGTATGTATATGGCGTTTTACGAGGGTAAACCGATTTCGGGCGCTATCACCACCAACTACGCGGGCAAAACCTGCTACGTGTATGGTGCGTCGGACAACGTCTACCGCAATGTTATGCCAAACTATCTTGTCCAGTGGGAGATGATTCGCTGGGCAATCTCTACCGGTTGCTCGGTATACGATTTTCAGGGCGTTTCGGGTATTCTTGACGAGAGCAGCCCCATGTACGGCTTGTACCGCTTTAAAAAGGGGTTTAACGGGCAGCTCGACGAGTTGATTGGCGAATTTAACTTTGTATACAGGCCCTTTGCCTATAAAATGACAGACGTTGCCATTGAAGCAAAAGAGAAACTGAATAAATTCAAGCGTATGTTGAAAGGTAATAAATAGAGACATGGAAAAGCAAACGCCGCTGTTGAAAGCGGTAAACGAATATATTAAGCGGGATGCCGCACGTTTTCACATGCCCGGGCATAAGGGTTTTTTGATGCACCGTGAGCCTGACCGGTTCAGCGAAGCCTACCGGTATGATATTACCGAGGTACAGGGTGCAGACAGCTTATATGAAGCACATGGCGCCATTCGTGAAACGGAAGAAGCCTTTGCACGCATTTATGGAGCTAAACGTACTCTCCTTTCGGCAGGCGGCGCAACGTTGTGTATTCAAACAATGCTGGCGCTTGTCGCCAAAGAGGGCGGTAAAGTGATTGCAGGGCGTAACCTGCATACCTCTGCGGTAAGTGCAATGGCACTGTTGGGGCTGAGCCCGATATGGGTTTACCCCGACCAGAGTGCGGGCTGCGGCATGGGTGGCAGGCTTAGCCCCGAAGATATTCGTGCCCAGCTGCAAAACAACACCGATGTCTGCGCTGTATACATCACCACCCCCGATTATTTTGGTATTCTCAGCGATGTAGAGGGAATTGCAAAAATTTGCAGGGCCTACCGCGTACCGCTGCTGGTAGATAACTCCCATGGCTCACATCTGAAGTTTCGCAAGCCCAGCCTGCACCCGATCGACTTAGGTGCGGATCTGTGCTGTGATTCGCTGCACAAAACAATGCCCGTGCTGACGGGCGGCGCGTTGCTGCACATTGCAAATGAGCGCTACATACCGGCTGCCAAGCAGCGCATGTCGCTGTTCGGTTCAACCAGCCCCAGCTATTTGATTATGCTGTCCTGCGACCGCTGCATCGGCTATATTGAAAAGGGCGAGGTGCAGGCGGAGTTTGACGCAGTGTGTGCTCGCATCCGTGCGCTGGAGCAGATGGCAGAGAACAAGGGGTTTGTGTTACTGGAGGCAAAAGCCGGTACACGCGACTACACAAAGCTGGTGCTTTCGGTTTACAACTGGGGGATATCGGGTGCCGAATTCGGTGAACGCCTGCGTTTATGGGGCATCGAGCCCGAATATGTGAGCGATGTGTGGGCAGTACTGATGGCAAGCCCTGAGAACCTCGGCGGCGATTACCGTAGGGTTGAAAAATTTTTAAACGCTTGGGATCTGCCGTCTGTACAGGATGCGGCACCAGCGCAAGAAGTTCCGCGGCTGCAGCCGGCTATGACGCTGCGCAGCGCTGTTTTTGCACCCAGTGAAATGGTGCCGGTAGAAAACAGCATAGGTCGCATCGCCTCTGCAATGGTCTGCCCCTGCCCGCCGGGTATCCCGGTTGTAATGCCGGGGGAAAAAATTGATCAAGATGCCGTTAAACTTTTAAAAACATGTGGAATTTGTTGTATAAAAGTGGTATTATAATAATAGGATTTAGTAATATTCATTACAATCTTGTTGCAGATGATTGAATCCATAAGGAGGTATTTTTATGAAACTCATTCTTGCCATTGTATCCAGTGACGACGGTGCAATCGTTTCTTCAGAGCTCACCAAGGCCGGCTTCTCGGTTACCAAGCTTGCCACCACCGGCGGTTTTCTGATGAGCGGTAACACCACCTTCATCATCGGTACCGATGATGAAAAAGTAGACACGGTTATCGACATTGTTGGTACCTACAGCAAAAAGCGCAAGCAAATGGTTCCATCCTCCGCATCTTATGGGGTTGGCATGTGCACCTCGTTCCCTGTTGAGGTCACGGTTGGTGGTGCCACCATCTTTGTTTTGGATGTAGAGAAGTTTGCAAAATTGTAAGTTCCTTTAGAATGGAGAACCAATTGTTAAATTCATTTTATGGCAACGATAAAGCGAAAACAACGCTCGTCTTGGGATGGAAAGACGGGCGTTTGCCGCATGCGGTACTTTTAGAGGGCGAAAGCGGAAGCGGTAAAAAAACGTTTGCGAGGCTGATTGCCGCTGCGGCGGTCTGCTCGGACACCGACAGCCCATGCGGCACCTGCCGCCACTGTAAAAAGGCGGCGGAGGGTGTACACCCCGACATTATGCTTATTGATGGGGGGGTCTCAGCAAAAAATGTCAATGTCGATGCCATCCGTGATATTCGTTCCTCGGCGCATGTTAAGCCCAACGAAGCAGAGCGTAAGGTTTATATTTTGGCAGATGCACAGAATATGACGGTGCAGGCACAAAATGCTCTTCTTAAAGTGCTGGAAGAGCCACCGAAGGGTGTTATGTTTATCCTAACCTGCGACAATCACTCGCGCCTGCTTGAAACCATTGTTTCGCGTGTGACCATGCTGCGCATCGAGAATCCTCCGATTGAGGCTTGCATCGCAGCGCTGCGTACTCTGGCCCCCGACCACAGCGAGCAGGAATATCAGCTTGCGTCAGAGGTGTTTGAGGGGAACATCGGCAAAGCGGTAGCAAGCTTTCAGGATGAGCGCTTCGCCCAGATTATAGAATCTGCCAAAAAAATTACACATGCGGCGGTGCGTGGCACCGAATATGACCTACTGGCAGAGCTTGCCGTATTTGAAAACGATAAGGACGGATTTACAGCGTGCATCAAACGGGTGAAGTCGGCCTTTATCGAAATTATGAAACGCAAGTATGGCGCCCCCAAAACTGCCGTAGAGGTACAAAATACACTGGATAACTATATCTCTGCATTGCAGTGCAGACGAATTATTGATATAATAGAAAAAATGCTGCGCATGATGGAGCAAAACATGGGTTATCCGCTCGCATCAGTGTGGCTATGCTCTCAAATAAAAAGTGCACTGAGATAGAATGAAGTGGGACATACCCGCTAACAAATCGTAGTCACCCACCGTTCGCGGCAGATATCCTATTCTAGGATAAGCTCTGCCCGTATTGCCTGTGGGGGCATACCCAAGGAGGAAGCAAATGGCTGAAGTAATTGGCGTAAGATTTAAAAATGTCGGCAAGGTCTATTATTTTGACCCTGATGGGCAAGAAATGGAACTTGCACAGCGTGTAATTGTTGAAACTGCGCGCGGCGTAGAGTGCGGCGAGGTAGCAATGCCAAACCGACAGGTAAGCGACAGCGAAATAGTAAAACCACTGAAAAAGGTGATTCGCATTGCCAACAAAGAAGATCTCGGTCAAGTAGAACGCAACAAGCAGCGCGAGAAACAAGCGTTTTCAATTTGCGAAAGTAAAATTGCTGCGCACAAGCTTGATATGAAACTTGTAGATGTGGAATATACCTTTGACAACAACAAAATTTTGTTTTATTTTACTGCGGATGGCAGGGTTGATTTCCGTGATTTGGTAAAAGATCTGGCATCGGTGTTCCGCACCCGCATAGAACTGCGCCAGATTGGTGTGCGAGATGAGGCAAAGATGCTCGGCGGGCTTGGTATTTGCGGCAAACCGTTTTGCTGTTCCACCTTTTTGGGTGAATTTCAGCCGGTTTCCATCAAGATGGCAAAAGAGCAGGGCTTATCTCTGAATCCCACCAAAATTTCCGGCACTTGCGGCAGACTGATGTGCTGCTTAAAATATGAGCAGGAGGCATATGAAGATCTGTTGCGTCGTACCCCCAAGCAGGGTGCGTTTGTCAGCACTCCGGATGGCCGAGGTACGGTAGTAGAGGTGAACCTGCTCACCGGTATGCTCAAAGTGAAGATTGAAAAATCCGATGGCGCCGCCCGCCTATTTAACAAAGATCAGGTCAAGGTTATTCGTGATGCACAGATCCGTGTAGATAATTCGGAGGCTGCTGCGCTCAAAGATTTGGAAGACCGGTAGATTGTTAAGGTTTCAACAAATTGTCGTTTGCTGTAGAATAATTGCACAAATAAGGTTGCAAAATTTGTGATCTGTGGTACAATGAATTTGAAACTTTTATGGAGGTGTAACAATTATGGCATATGTAATTAATGACGAGTGTCTGAACTGTGGTGCATGCGAGGCTGAATGTCCCGTATCCGCTATTTCTGCTGGTGACAGCAAGTACGTAATCGACGCTGATACCTGCATCGACTGTGGCGCATGCGAAGGTGTTTGCCCCGTTGGAGCTCCCCAACAGGCATAATTTACGTTAAGATGTTTGCTAAAAAAAGACACGCAACTGTTGTTGTGTGTCTTTTTTGCGGCAATCTTATAGGGAGCAAATATCTTAACGGTAGAAGAGCAGCTGTACGGTAATTGCGCTCATTATGAAGCCCACAAAATCGCCTGTGAGTGCCGAGGGCAGAGTGTGCCGTGTTTTGCTCACCTTAGTGGCACCATAATACACGGCAATGGTGTAAAATGTTGTTTCGGTGGAGCCCTGCATAACACTGGCAACTCGTCCGATCAGCGTGTCGGCACCGTGGCTTTTAAGAATATCCTGAAAGATTGCCATGGCTCCGCTGCCGGAAATTGGCCGAAGGATGGCAAGGGGAATTACTTCACGCGGCAGATGTAGTACAGACGCCAGCGGGGATAGAAAATGGGTCAGCACATCCAACGCACCCGACGCTTTGAACATGCCTACAGCAGTCATCAGAGCTACCAAAGCCGGCATAATCCGCAGTGAGGTCATCAGCCCTTCTTTCGCGCCATCCAAAAAGCTTCCAAAAATATCTACATTTCGGTACAATCCGTATATTAATATACTGCACATAACAATAGGTATAATATAATCTGAGAAATTACCCATTACAATGTCCTTTCTAACGGTTAGTAGAGGGCAAATTAGGGATATGGGAAGATGCCGCGTCTGGCAGACGTACTTTGCGTCTCAACAGCCTAGACATCACCATAACCGATACGACCGATGCAATTGAGGTTATCCAAACCGCGGGCAGGATATCAAACGGTGCGGCTGCGCCCGCCTGAAGGCGCAGTGCAGCAGTTGTAGTGGGAATCAGCTGCAACGATGCCGTATTTAACACCACAAAGGTAACCATATAGTTGCTTGCCACAGTGGGGGTGCGATTGAGCGCCTCCAGCTCTCTCATAGCCGCGATACCGAGCGGGGTTGCTGCATTGCCAAGCCCGAGCAGGTTTGCCGCCATATTCATCGAAATGGCCTTTGCGGCGCTGCTTTTGGGGTCTAACCCTTTGAACAGCAGCCGTAATACCGGGGAAAAGAAGTGGCTGAATTTTTCGGTCAATCCTGATTTTTCAGCCACATTCATAAGTCCGCTCCACAGGCACATAATGCCTGCAAGGCTGATCACTAATGAAACAGCGTTTCCTCCTTCGCTCAACGCAGCAGAGGAAACTTGTGAAATTCTATCGTTCATCATGCCTAATACCACAGAAAGCAAAATCATACCGCTAAAAATCCATGTCATCATGTAAATAACCTCCAAAATTGCATTTTATAACCATATATCTTATGATTGGAAATGAAACATTATGAACATTTTGTTAAATGATGAAAAAATTGGATTATAAGTGCCAAAATATGCGTACTAGTATTTGACATGTTTTCAAGTTTACGATATATTTATATTGTGGGTTTATTCGACAGGATATTTTGTTAAGGGGATGAGAAAGATGGTAAAATCTACGGGAATCGTAAGAAAAGTAGACGAACTTGGTCGCATTGTGCTGCCAAAGGAGCTTAGGAACACGCTCGATATCAAAGAGAAGGACTCTCTAGAAATTTATGTTGACGGGGATCAAATCATTCTGAAAAAGTATGCACCGGCTTGTATCTTCTGCAACAACGCGAGTGACATTACGGTTTATAAGGGGAAGAATATCTGCCAGGAGTGCATGGACAGCATGAAAACGCTGTAAGTGAAATGGTTTATTGGTAAAGAGTAAAAAGGGGTGGACACGGCCGTGTCCACCTCTTTTTTACAATATAGGGCTATTTTAAATTTGGTCATTCGGGTAATCGGTGTTCTGCGCAGGGGGAATGTCGTCAACCTCATCGGTATTGTTGTTGTTAGCGTTGAACCGAACGGTTTCGTCCTCAGGCTCATGCAATTTTTCGCGTTCAATCAAATATTTTGCGTACAATGCGCTCGAAGAATTGTAATAAGGCACGACATAAAGCAGCGGCAGTACAAGCAAAGACAGCAGACCCCATGGAACAAAGGACAGCTGCAATACGAAAATTTCACTTTTGTGGCCCTTCATAGATCGGATAGAGGTTTTGATTGCCTTTCTTACACCGATTTCGGGGTCCTCTACAATCAAATAGGAAGAGAGAAAATATCGATTGGAGAAAATGAAAAAGAAAATTTGTGCAATAACTGCAAGGAGCAGCCCAAGCATCAGCAGCATAATTCCGCCAAGGTGCATGAGGTCGGAGGGTTGTGTGTTATACAGCAACAAAACAGCGATACCTGCAATTGCACCGGGCACAACAGCAAACGGGATAGCCCACAATAGTCTGCGCACAATCAGATTGATATCATGCCAAATTGCTTTAAAAAACAACCGCGCAAAGGAGAAAAAGGAAAAGATAGACACGACGTCCTCTGACTCGCCGCCTACCAACCGGTAATACCATTGCTTTACACCAAAAGTCAGCGGCGAATTAACAATCAGGCTGAGCACGGTGAAGATACTTGCTATAAGAAGCGACAGCAGAGATACGTTTACAACATCATCAAAGTAAAACCCTGGTGTTTTTAGAGTATCGTGAAAATCAGGGATATCGAGCAGCAGCGATGTGAGACCTTGTAGCAAGCTGAAAATTACAAAGATGGACATGCCAATTAATAAAATACAAATTGCCTTGCCCCAGTTACCACCCAGCGCGCGGCGGGCATTTTGTTTAATCTGTTTTCTAAGTTTCATAGCAAATTGCCTCGTTTATTTTAAGATTTCAGAAACACGTGCTGTGACGAAATCTCCGATTTCCGCAGTGCTTTTAGATGAATATGCGGGATTAGCTAAATCGGGAGTTCTGCCATAGTTCAGTGATTCTTCTGCCGCTTTTTCAACGGCGCTTGCCTCGTCCTCCATACCAAAGGAATAGCGCAGCATCATAGCAACGGAAAGGATGGTCGCAAGTGGGTTGACAATGCCTTGCCCCGCAATATCGGGCGCAGAGCCATGAATCGGCTCGTACAGCCCCAGTGTGCCATGCCCTGTGCTAGCGGAAGGCAGCATACCAATCGAGCCCACAAGCATAGAGGCTTCATCCGAAAGAATATCGCCGAACATGTTTTCGGTCAGTAGCACATCAAATTGCGAAGGGTTGCGCAGCAGCTGCATTGCGGCATTGTCTACATACATATAACAAAGCTCTACCTCGGGGTAATTATCTGCCACACGGGTTACCACACGTCTCCACAGTTTTGAAGATTCCAATACGTTCGCCTTGTCTACACAGGTAACCTTATGATTGCGCTTACGTGCCGCCTCAAACGCAACTTTGGCGATGCGCTCCACCTCATATTCGCTGTACATCATTACATCATACGCAGAAGGTTCGCCGTCTACCTCGGTGGTACCTTTCTCACCAAAGTAGATGCCGCCGGTTAATTCACGCACCACCAGAATATCCACGCCGTTATCAATAATGCTGTTTTTGAGGGGAGATGTCTCTTTTAAAACCGAAAAAATCTTGGCAGGGCGCAGGTTGGCGAACAGGCCGAGCTTGGTACGAATAGACAGCAAGCCTGCCTCTGGGCGCAGGTTGGAGGGCAGGCTGTCATACTGCGGGCCGCCTACCGCACCCAGCAAAACTGCACCGGCGGCACGGCATTTTTCTACCGTAGCAGGCGAAAGGGGAATACCCTCTGCGTCTACGGCAGCGCCGCCAATCAATCCTTCGGTCAGTACCAACTCATGTTTTCTTACAGCACAAACGGCTTTCAGTACCTTTACAGCCTCGGCTGTAATTTCAGGACCGACTCCATCACCCGCTAAAACGCAAACCTTAAGTGCACTCATATTTTTTAAACTCCTTTTCCATCTTCCATCAGTGTTCTATTGTTAAGAAAGCTATATTTAAAGTAAGGGGCTATACCGGTTCATCTCCGTCATCATCCCATTGTTCCTCTTCAGCAAAGCCGCCCTCTTTCCAAGTGCGCAGCTGCTCCTGATACGCCTCCAACCCCAGTTTTTGAAATGCCTCGTAATGATAGGGGATCGGCTCGTATACCTCAAAGCCATCGTCGCGCATCCACATCTGCGGAGTCATCTGAATGGTAAAGCCGGTGCCGTTGGACACAATCCAGTCATAGGCGTTATCGCGCTTCGGGTAACCGTACTTTGCCATCAATGTCATAATTACACCGCCATGGGTGACCACACCTACAGATGTCAATTTGTTACGCATCATGTCTTCAAAAACATGCTCCAGTGCATTGCACACACGCTGCTCCAGCTCAGTGCTATCCTCTCCGCCCGGGGGTGGGGTTTTCAAACCCGAATTAATCCATGCGTTAAAGGCAGGGTCGGTTTTAAGTTCGGCAATTGCTTTACCGTCGAACGCCCCAAAATCGTACTCAGTGAAGCCATCAACAACCTCGGTAAAACAATCGGGGTAAAGAATCTCGGCTGTTTCGCGGCAACGGGAGAGCGGGCTTACAAAAAGCTTCTGAATTTTTGGGTAAACGCAGTTTTCTTTGAGCAGCAGCAATTTTTCGCGCCCTTCGTCACATAAAGGGGTATCGGTACGCCCCACATACAAGCCCTTGAGGTTTCCCTCGGTAATGCCATGTCGAATAAAATGGATTTTATAAGTAATCACCTAAATTCTCCTTTTAAAAACAAATTTTTTAACCCACAATGTCGAATTATTTCGAATACAGGCTTTACAATTGGTATCATTATAGATTATAATTTACTGTACGTAAAGAATTGCTAAAGAAGCATTGCGGGGGTAATGTAATTATGAATGCGGATTTTCCCAGAATTTTAACACTTTTGCGCAAGGAAAAGGGAATAAGCCAAAAGGAAGCGGCTTGTGAGCTGGGAATTTCACAGGCTTTGTTGTCGCATTATGAAAAAGGAATTCGGGAATGCGGGCTCGACTTCCTCATTCGCACGGCAAATTTTTATAATGTGTCGTGTGATTATCTGCTTGGCCGTTCACCGGATAGGGCAGGCGCCACATTGACAGTCGATGATATTCCCGAGCCTGATGCAGCGGCAGGGAAAGAAAATACCTATAAGGGAAGCATTTTACCGGTGCTCAATAAAAAGCTGATTGCAAACTCGCTGAATGTTTTGTTTGACCTTTTGCAGCGTGTGGGCAGTAAATCGCTCACCAATGAGATTTCTTCCTTCTTGATGCTTGCGGTGTACAGAATGTTTCGGGTTGTCTACTCGGTCAATCCAAAAAACCAGGACGCACTGTTTACGGTGCCCCACCGCTTGTCAGATAATTATGCATCTGCGATGATGCAGATTTGCAGCATCAACGCTCAATCGATTGCAAGCGGTATGCCGCTGGAAGGGCAGGAGCCGGTGCAGAATATTGACAGTGCTCTGCTCACCACCGAAAGCATTACCGAGCAGTACCCTTTGTTTGCGTCGTCGTTATTCAATCTTGTACAGAACAGCGAGACGAAAATTGGGTTTGACAAGAAATAACATGCATTATTGTACCATTATATGGGGCAAAAATAAAGTATGTATCAATGAATTCATTCTTTGCACACAAAAATAAATAGATTGTTCAAATTTCTGTGATAAAGTGGAACACGGCAATGTTCCACTTTATTTTATTGTGCAAATATAGTATAATAAAATGCAGTTATAGTTTAGGGAGGGGGCGGCATTTTGCGCGTTGCAAAAATTTTAGTATTGCTGGCTGTGCTGGCTTGTGCGTTGCTGCTGTCCTCATGCTCCGGCATAGAGTTTAATGCGGAAAATTTGATGAATGCTCCAACACTTACCGATGAGCAAAACAAGATACGCGATGCGCTTTATGATGCGCTTGGTACCAACAGTGTTAAATTTAAATATCCAAAGGCGGGGGAATACCGATCCGCCTTTGTTATGCATGATATGGATGGCGACGGCAAGGATGAGGCGATGGTGTTTTACGACCCGCAGCTGGGGGATAGCAATGTTCGCGTCAATATTTTAACACAAACCGATTCCGGTTGGATTTCCACCTACGATATCGGCGGTAAGGGCAGTAATATTGACAGTGTTGATTTTTGCAAAATGACGTCAACCGAAAAAGAGGACATTGTAATCGCCTGGAATCAGGCGGGAGGCAACGACAAAACGGTCACCGTGTTTGCCTATGAGGAAGGGCAGCTGGTGCAGCAGTCCTCCGACTGGTGGTTTAACGAAAAACTGCTTTACGACGTCAACAAAGACGGCTTGATCGAGCTGCTTCTGCTCCGTTGCAATCTGGTATCGGGCGAGGCCTCAGCACGCTTGGTGTCGTTCAGCAACGGCGAGCTGAAAAGCGGCTCGGCTGTGCCATTGAACAACAGTATTTCCAGTTTTGCAAAGGTACAGGTTGGTATGCTCAGCAGCAACACCGAGGCTATCTTTGTCGATTCGCTGCTCGATTCGGGTGAATATATCACCGATATCCTCAAATGCGATTCCAGCGGCGCGCGCACTAAAATAATCAACGTTTTGGATCAGCTGCCGGATGAAGCGCAGATCAGCACAAACCGCAAACTCAAAGTTTACTGTGAGGATATCAACAAAGACGGTGTTATGGAAGTACCGTATATGCCAACGCCCTCGTATCTGCCCGGGTACGATGACAGCATCGACAGCGATAAAATGTATTCGGCGCAGTATGTGCGCTGGACGGGCACAGAATTTGAACCGCTGTGGTATGGGGTAATCAATGTAGATGCGGGTTACCGTTTTGAATATCCCGAGGAATGGATTGATGTGGTTACGGTGAAGCAGCAGATGGAAACGGGCGAGTGGAAGTTTATTGTATACGACCAGTCCCTGGATAACGATTTTCAGCAGTTGCTTCGTTTACGCACCAATAATAAGGGCCGTATGAAGGATAAATTTGAAACCGAGAACTACAAGCTTCTGGGGGAACGCGGTATTTACGAATATATGGCATTTATTCCGCCCGATGTAGAAGTAAAGGGCCTGCAAATAAGCTATCAAGAGGTGGAGGAGAGGTTCGCCCTTCTGCCTTAGGGTTTTCTGAAAACTTTGTATTCTTGTGTGTTTTTGCTGCAAAAGGCATTTTTGTTGTAAAATATACTCAGAATACAAGAAGTATATCTATGTTTTTCTGATTCAAGCTGCACTTTTCAGTGAAATACCCAGGCAGCTTTTTGCTTTTCAAAGTTCTAGAAAAATTAGCGATTAGAAAAGAGGTTAGACGAATGAAACGTATCTTGGTAGTAGAAGACGAGGATGCAATCCGCGACTTTGTGGTCATTAACCTGAAGCGGGCGGGCTATGATGTAACCGACGCCGCCAACGGTGAGGACGGGCTTCGTATTTTTGAGGAAAACGACGGCAACTTTGACGTTGCACTGCTTGATATTATGATGCCGGGGATTGACGGTTTTACAGTCTGCAAAAAAATTCGCGCACAGAGCAGCTCAATCGGTATTATTATGCTTTCGGCGAAAACACAGGAGATGGACAAGGTAAATGGGCTGATGATTGGTGCGGACGACTATGTGACAAAGCCGTTTTCTCCATCCGAGCTGGTTGCGCGCGTGGATGCAATTCACCGCCGTGTTACCATGGCTGCCCAGCGGCAGGAGCAGCCCGAGGAGATTGTATCCGGCCCGTTTACGCTCAACATCAAGAGCCGCATGCTCTACAAAAACGGACAGGTCATCGATTTGACGCAGGTGGAGTACCAAATTATGGAGTTTTTCCTAAACAACCAGAATGTGGCTCTGGAGCGTTCGGATATCCTCGGCAAGGTGTGGGGCGAAAATTACTTTGGTGATATTAAAATTGTCGATGTCAATATCCGCAGGCTTCGTATGAAGATTGAGGATGAACCCTCTGCACCGCAGTATTTGCTGACAGTTTGGGGCTTTGGCTATAAGTGGACAACAGGGATGCCGGCATAAATACAGGTTAAACCTGCACGTTTTCAAGGGAGGAGGAGAGCGCTGTGGCGATGAAACGGATTACCAAGCGGTGGCTGCTTAACAGCTTCGGCGTGATCCTCATCATTTTGCTTGCAATCGAAATTATATCTGCTGTGGGCATTCGAAGCTTCTATTACAACAGCGTGCGCTCAGCCATTAATTCCCGTGCATCGGTAATGTCCGGTTCACTGGTGCGCTATTCCGAGGATATTACGGTGGATTATCAGGCAGAGGTGCGCAACCTCGTGGAAAATTTTGAGGATAAGGAAAAGATGGAGCTAATGGCCATTGATGCTGCCGGCAACGTTATCCTTACCTCAAGCGGTTTTGAACCTACCGGACGGATTGATATGCCTGACTATGAGAATGCAAAGGTAAAAGCTAAGGCGATGTCCACTGCCAAGGGAACAGGAAACGCTCCCCCCGGGGAACATATTGGTAAGCTGGGCAGTGAAAAGGTAATGGCAATCACCATGATTTCTCCGGTTAAGGACAGCGAAATTGCGGCACTCCGCTTTGTGGTGTCGCTCAGTCAGGTGGATAAGCAAATTTTTGAAATGATTGGGATTATTACACTGGTTGTGGTCGGTATCGTCTGCTTCGTGGGCTTTTCCAGCTCTTATTTCATCAATTCCATTGTCATTCCGGTGGGCGAAATCGGCAAAACCGCAAAGAGAATTGCACAGGGCGACTTTGAAACCCGCCTGGAAAAGAAGAATGACGACGAAATCGGTGATTTGTGTGAAGTAATCAACTACATGGCGGGCGAGCTATCTACCGCTGAAAAGATGAAGAACGACTTTATTTCATCGGTATCGCATGAATTGCGCACACCCCTTACCGCAATCAAAGGCTGGGGCGAAACACTTGTCGATACCAACGATAAAGAGACTGTCGAAAAAGGGATGGGGGTCATTTTAAAAGAGACCGATCGCCTGTCCACCATGGTGGAGGAGCTGCTTGATTTCAGCAGGATGCAAAGCGGCAGGCTCACGCTGATGATGGACCGAATCGACATTATCGCAGAGCTGGGCGAGGCGTACCTGATGTTTACACAGCGTGCCCTGCGGGAAGGCATGACCATCACCTACGATGAGCCCGAGGAGTTTATCCCTGTTTTCGGCGATAAAAACAGACTGCGTCAGGTATTTATCAATATCATCGACAATGCGATCAAATACTCGGACAGCGGTGCGATCATCACCATAAAGGTGAAAAATGATGCCGGCATGGTGCATATCGCAATTTCAGATACCGGCTGCGGCATCAACGCGCAGGATCTTCCGATGATCAAAAACAAATTTTACAAAGGCAATTCCACGCGCCGTGGTTCGGGTATCGGGCTTGCGGTGGCGGATGAGATAGTTAGGATGCACTCCGGCATGCTTGAGGTGAACAGCGAGGAAGGCAAGGGGACAACGGTGGATATTTCGCTGCCCATCGCGGCTAAAAAAACCGAGGAGTAATCTTCCGGCGGCGAAAACAGAAAGGGGAACATGCAATGAGTGAAAAAAAAGCCTGCTGCCATAAAACAAGTATTGGCGGGCAGGCGTTAATCGAGGGCGTTATGATGCGGGGGCCGGCAATTTCTGCAATGGCAACCAGAATGCCCGACGGTAGCATTGATACCGAGACTTGGGAGAACAAAGGTGCTAAAGCTTGGTATAAAAAGGCTCCGTTTTTACGGGGTGTATTTAATTTAATTGATTCTCTTGCGCTCGGCTACAAATGCCTGATGAAATCGGCTGAAAAGAGCGGTATGGATTTGGAAGAAGAGCCCACAAAATTTGAAAAATGGTTGATTGCCAAGTTTGGTGACGGCATGATGAAAGTGATTTCCGGCTTTGCGCTGGTAATGGGTGCAGCACTTGCCATGCTGTTGTTTGTGGTACTTCCTACCTATTCCATTAAATTTTTGGATATGTTTATCCCATTGGGCGGGCTGAAAACCCTGTTGGAGGGTTTGATTAAAATCATTATTTTTGTGGCATATTTAGCTCTTGTTGCTAAAATGCCCGACATTCGCCGGGTGTTTGAATATCACGGTGCCGAGCACAAAACCATCGCCTGCTATGAAGCGGGCAAAGAGCTGACAGTAGAGAACGTGCGCGAATATACGCGCTTTCATCCCCGCTGCGGCACAAGCTTTATTCTGATTGTGCTCGTCATCAGTATTATCGTGTTTTCCGCTGTTCCATGGTATAGCGGCTGGATGCGTATTATTATTAAACTGCTGCTGCTGCCGGTGGTTGTAGGCATTGCCTACGAAATCATCAAGCTGGCGGGGCGATACGACAATGTTATCACCCGATTTATTTCTGCACCCGGCTTGTGGTTGCAGCGCCTTACCACCAACGAACCGCATGATGACCAGATTGAAGTTGCAATCGAATCGATGAAGCCGGTTATTCCCGAGACCCAGGGAGAGGACAAATGGTAGAGCTGCATCGGCTGCGGGTTAAATGGATGGGCGAACTGGAAAAGGCAGGGGTATATGCTCCTGCCTTTGAACTTTGCGAAATAATTGAGCATGCGACGGGGCTTGACCGTGCGCATCAACTTGCTTTCGACGCTGCGCTTACCCATGCGCAGATCACCGCAGTGGAAGCGTTGCTTGCCATACGCTGTACAGGTAAACCGCTGCAATATATTCTTGGTAAGTGGGAGTTTTACGGGCTGGATTTTTATGTGGGCGAGGGGGTACTTATCCCGCGCGCCGATACAGAAACGCTGGTGGAGTTTGGGTTAGAGCAGCTAAAGGGCATTGCCGCTCCACGGGTTGCCGATCTGTGCAGCGGCAGCGGCTGCATCGCAATTGCGCTCGCAAAAAATCTGCCCGCTTCGCAGGTGACCGCCGCAGAGCTTTCGGATGCTGCATATGGCTACCTGACACGCAACATTGCACTGAACGAGGCAGGAAACGTTGCACCGCTAAAAATGGATGTTCTGGCGGAGGGTAGCCCTAGGATGCTGGAAGCTTCAGGAGGCGGTGCGGGTATCGCCTGCTTTGATTTAATCGTATCCAACCCGCCGTACGTTCGCACTGCGGAGCTGCAGGGTTTGCAGCGTGAGGTGCAATACGAACCGATGATGGCGTTGGATGGTACGGCGAGCGGGCTGTATTTTTACCGCGAAATTACCCGGTTATACAAGAACAGTCTAAAAAAAGGCGGGTGGCTTGCCTACGAGGTAGGCGATGACCAGAGCCATGATGTGCAAAAGATTTTGCAGCAAAACGGTTTTGCCAATATCGCAACAAAAAAAGACCTTGGCGATTTTGAGCGCGTTGTTGCCGGTATGCGCCCGTAAAAGTGTGAAGATGGTATCTTAGAAAATGCCGATTTCAACTGTAAGATATTCCCTGGCGGGCAAACTGCCCGTAGCTGCGCAAAAAGGTCTTGCCACCGTAAAATGAATATTATATAATAGGTTGCAGAAGCGCTGTAGGATGGTGCTTGAATTTAGGATGAAAATGATACTGCCCGCGCAATGCCGTCGGCAGATTCAATGAGGTGACTATGGTGAAAAAATTTATAAAATCAATGAGCCTTGCTTTGGCTTTGGTACTGGCGTTTAGCCTTGCAGGGTGCGGTAAAAATAATGTTGTTTCAGATGAAGATTCGCTCAAAACGCCTGAACAGCAGATTGAAGAAAACAAAAAGATTACCGATGAGCAGGTAGACCTGGTGCAGTTCGATACCGTACCGGCAGGTGCAGAAGTTGCATTTATTGAAACCAGCATGGGCGATATTACCGTTGCACTTTACCCCGAGCATGCCCCCAAAGCGGTAGAGAACTTCATTGCTCTTGCAAAATCGGGCTACTACACCGGCTTAAAGTTTCACCGTGTTGTAAACAATTACATGCTCCAGTCGGGCGACCCGACCGGAACCGGTACAGGCGGTGAAAGCAGCTTTAAGGATGAGAGCGGCAACAAGGTAGGCTTTGAGCAGGAGTATTCGCTGAACCTGTGGAACTTCAAAGGTGCGGTAGGTATGGCGCCCTCGGGCGACGGCACCAACGGCAGCCAGTTTTACATCATTCAAAACTCTGTGGTAGAGGAAGAGACTCTCTCTAAAATGCAAGAAGCCGCTTTTCCGCAAAAAGTAATTGACAAATACAAAGAGGTTGGCGGCGCACCGTGGTTAGACGGCAAAAACACCGTATTCGGCTACATCATTGAGGGCATGGATGTTATCGATGAGATCGCTGCGGTTGAGGTAGACGCAAACAGAGCGCCTGTGGAGGATGTTATTATCACCAACATTACGATTGAAAAGTATTAAAATAAAAAGGAGCGGAAAACCGCTCCTTTTTTATGTTACCCTTCCAAGGTTTGATTGATGATGTTTTTCATAATATCTTTGGTGAGTGCACCGCTCACATAACCGAAGATATTTCCGTCACGGTCGATCATATAGGTGGTGGGGAAGGCACTGACATAATAATCCTTGAGCACTGCACCCGTTTCGTCAAACACTGAGGGGAAGGTGTAACCATGATCCGTCAAAAATGTTTTAATCTCGTCGATGGAGACGTCACTGTTTTGGGGGTGCTCCTCGGTTTTGGGATTGGTGACGCCGATGAAGATAACATCCTCGCTGTTTTTACCATATTCGTTGTACAGCTCTTCAATGTGAGGCATCTCCGCCTTACAGGGGGGGCACCAGGTTGCCCAAAAGTTTAGGAATACCACCTTGCCTTTGTAGTCGGACAGGGTGTGTGTGTTACCGTATTGGTCGGTGAGGGTAAAGTCAAATGCAGGAACAATCTTTTTGTCGCCCTGCGATGATGCGGCGGAAGAATCATCGGGAGATGCAGCGGAAGAGCTTTCCGACTGGCTGCTGCTCGGTGCAGTACTGCTGCCCGTAAAAGAGTTGAGGTAGCTTGATATACCGCTCATCCAGCCGGTAAACGTCATAATACCAATGAGAATGAGCAGTGCGCCGCCTGCCTTTATGGTATATTTCAGCAAACGCTGCCTTGTTTTAATAAAGTTGAGCGTTTGTGTGGTAAACAGCCCCAGTGCCAAAAACGGCAGAACAAACCCTAAAGCGTAAACCAGTACCAAGAGGTTGCCGGTGATTGCATTTTTGGCGCTTGACGCCAGTATCAGCACGGAGGATAATGCCGGCCCCACGCATGGTGTCCAAGCAAAGCTGAATGTAAAGCCCATCGCAAATGCCATAAAAGGGTTCATGCTTTGCAGCTTGAGCTTAAACGGCAGGCGGTGCTCACGGTCCAATACCTTCATATCCAAAAAACCGATTTGATAGAGACCCAATAGAATGATTAAAATGCCGCCAATGCGGCTGAAGAGTATTTTGTTGCTGTTAAAAAAGTTGCCCAGTGCCGAAAACGAAAGCCCTAGAATAAAAAATGCAAACGAAATACCCAGTACAAAAAACAATGTGTGGAAAAACACCCGCTTGCGCTCATAAGAAATAACACCGTTTTCGTCGGTGCGTTTTGCGTTGCCGGCAAGATAGCTGATATAGATGGGAATCAGCGGCAGCACGCAGGGTGAGAAAAACGACAGCAACCCTTCAAAGAATACAAATAAAAAACTAATGTGTTCGGTAGACACGAGCCCTTCAAACATAGTAACCTCCTTGTGTCGTATTTGTGTTTTAATATAATACCATAATTGTAGGATATTGCAAGCAGCTTGTAAAAAGGTTTGCAGGGTGTTCATTATTTTAAAATAAGACTAGATTGTACGATACGTGGGAATGCGCTATAATAATACTAGTTTTGAATGTACAATGCTTACATAAAATAGAGGAGTGGATTTGTTATGAGTATTACCAAAAAAGAATTTGGTAACACCAAAGCCGGCGAAGCTGTGGAGTTGTTTACCTTAACCAACAGCAGCGGTGCAAATGTTGGAATTACCACCTATGGCGGTAGCCTTGTTTTTATCAACGTGCCGGATAAAACCGGAAAGCTCGTTGACGTATGCCTTGGCTGCGACACGGTGGCAGATTATGAGAAGCAGGATGCAAGCCTGGGCGCGCTTGTCGGCCGCTTTGCAAACCGCATTGAGAAGGGTGAGTTTACACTCGGCGGTGTAGAATATCATCTTTACTGCAACGACGGCAGCAACCATTTGCATGGCGGCAAAATTGGCTACAACCGGCGTGTATGGGGTGCCGAGGTTAAGGGAGATGCCTTGGAACTAACCTTGTTCAGCCCCGATGGTGAAGAGGGCTACCCGGGCAACCTTACAATTAAAGTGACCTACCGCTTAACCGATGACAACGCGCTTTCCATCGATTACATTGCAACCTCCGACAAAGATACTGTCATCAACCTTACCAATCACTGCTACTTTAACTTGGCGGGCGAAGGCAATGGCACGATTTTTAACCACAAACTAAAGCTCAACTGCGGTACCTACACCGAAAACAGCGGTGAGTGCCTGCCCACCGGTAAAATTTCTCCTGTTGCAGGCACACCGCTTGATTTCACCGAATTCAAAGCAATCGGTGAACGCATCAATGATGCATACGTTCAGCTGGAGAATTGCGGCGGCTACGACCACAATTTTATCATCAACCGTGAAGGCGCAGGCTTGGCAGAGGCTGCGCAATTGTGGGACGAATCCACCGGTATAAAGCTGAAAACCCTTACTACAAAACCGGGTGTTCAGCTTTATACCGCGAACTTTTTAAAGGATGATTTTGCAGCAAAGGGCGGTAAAGTGTACGGCAAGCATGCCGGCGTTTGCCTGGAAACGCAGTTTTACCCCAATGCAATGAAACACACCCATTTCCCCAGCCCTGTGCTGCACGCCGGAGATACCTATCACCACACCACTATTTATCAGTTTATGGTTAAATAAGCCTGTAAGATACATAATGATTCGATAAAGCCATACAGTTTTTGTGATTTCATATATTTAACCCGAAAAGCGTTGTTAACACCCACTAAATATTCTTCGTAATCATCAATTGATTTAGGGAATATATAGTTTTATCGGTAACAGGAGCGATAATTTATATTTCGCACTTGTATGAACATTCTATATAGCCTATAATAATAGGGAAGATGAAAAAAGTGGCGTGAGCCACGGGAGAAAGGGAGAAATTAGTTTGAAACTGTTTTTGGATACTGCAAATGTTGCTTACATCAGAGAAATTAACGATTTGGGCGTTATCTGCGGCGTTACAACAAACCCCAGCCTGATTGCAAAAGAGGGCAGAGATTTTAAAGAGGTTGTCACTGAAATTACCTCTATTGTGGACGGCCCTATTTCCGCCGAAGTCATTGATATGAAGGCTGAGGGCATGGTTGCCGAGGCAAAAGAGCTTGTTAAAATCCATAAAAATATCGTTATTAAAATTCCAATGTGTGCTGAAGGCCTTAAGGCTTGCGCTGCACTTACCAAAATGGGCATTAAAACCAACGTTACACTTATCTTTTCTGCTGCACAGGCACTGCTTGCTGCAAGAGCGGGCGCAACCTTTGTTTCTCCGTTCGTTGGCAGACTGGATGATGTTGGTGCACATGGCATCGATCTGATTGAAGAAATCGCTGCAATCTTTGATATTCATGGAATCAATTCCGAAATTATCGCGGCTTCTATCCGTAAACCCGAGGATGTTACCGCTTGTGCAATGGCCGGTGCACACATCGCTACAATCCCTTACGAGACCATGAAAAAATGCATCGATCACCCCCTCACTACACAGGGTATTGAGCGCTTCCTGAAAGACTGGGAGACTGTTCCTAAGAAATAAGAGCCTGTATTTTGCTGCAAAAGCACCATCCACTCACAGTGGCTGGTGCTTTTTTCTTGTTGCGCCCCCACTTATTGGTTTGCTGATTTCTGTCGCATTTTATTGACGCTATAAATAAAATGAGATATAGTTGTAATGATATAGAATATGTATTCTATATTAAATGTTAGAGGACCGTTTTATGAATTTTCGCAATAAAGTAATTTGCGGTATACTTATAACCTCGCTTTGTACAGTCATACTTGTCGGATTTTTAAAAGACAACAGCAAAACTCCGCTTGTGGAGTCAGGTACTGCGCAACTGTATTCGGCAGAAAAAAAGCAGCCTGAAATCGGCTATTTTACCAACACAATTGCGAACAATAAAGCCGAGCTTGATTTGGCAATAAACCGCATTAGCGAGCAATATGGTGTTAAAGGGTGCAGTATTGCTGTATGGGAACATGATACTATCGTCTACAGCCACTCGTATGGCGTTGCAAGCATTCGCCAAATGCAGCAAAACGCTGTCAAAAAGCCAGCGAGCCAGAGCACCAAATACAGGGTCGCATCCATCTCTAAGGTAGTTACTACAATGCTGGCAATGACCCTACAGGAGCAGGGGAAGCTGAGCCTGGATATGGACATTGCTGCGCTTGTAAATGAAAACCTGCAAAATTCATTTTACCCCGATGATAACGCAACAATTGAAATGCTGATGACCCACACCTCGGGAATTATTGACGGTGCGGGCTATACCCGCGCGCTGAATATGACGCCGTTTCCTTCGCTTGATGTCGTTTTACAGCGCAACAATTTCAGCGGCAGCAAGCCCGGCACTGCATACAGTTATTCCAATTTTGGAATGGGCTTAGTGGCAGGTGCTGTCGAAAAGCTTTCGGGTAAGCATTTTTATGACTATGCGCGGGATACCTTATTTGAACCGCTTGGCGCTGATGCTGCATTTATTACCGATTATATTAAAGATAAGGATTCTATCGCCGCTTTTTCGTCTACCGACCCACTCAGCTGGGGCAGTATGGCAGAGCTATACGGGCAGATTCCCCTTGGGCAGATGTATCTGTTGGGGCAGGGGGAGCTGTACATCAGTGCGGATGACCTTGCGCGCATTGGCATTATTCTGTCGGGCGACGGCACCTATGAGGGAAAACGCTATCTAAAGCAAGAAACGCTTAAAAATATCCACACCCCCCGTGTTTACGATTCTGTAACCAATGTAACACGCGGGCTGGCTGTGCAAATATCCCCCGATATTATCGAGGGTGTAACTCTTTATGGGCACCAGGGCAATGCCTATGGTGCAATCTCATGCCTTTTTTACGACCCCGTCACCAAACGCGGCGCGGTGTTTCTTACCAACGGCGCCAGCGCAAAACGTGCAGAAAGCCAGATTTATGCGGTGAATGACGCAATTGTAAAACAGATATGGCAATACCTTTGATTGGAGAATTTAACCGATGAAACGACGGATATTGGCAATATTACTCGCCTGCATGCTGCTTTCGAGCTGTACCGGGGGAATGCTTACAGGCAGCTCGTCCCAGCAGGGATCCTCCGGAGCGGCTACCTCCGGCGATGCAGAGCTTGAGCTGCCCAAGGAGGATACGATACATACCGCAACCTTACTCGCTGTGGGTGATAACCTCATTCACGATGTAATCTATCAGCAGGCGGCACGCCGTACACAAAATAAAAGCTACGATTTTCTACCCGCATATGAAAATTTAAAAACGCAAATTGCCGCGGCAGATATTTCTTTTATCAATCAAGAGACACCCATTGCAAAAAGTTTTCCTCCATCGAGCTATCCGTTGTTTAACGCCCCCGAGCAGCTTGCGGGCGACCTAAAAACCCTTGGCTTTGATGTAGTGAACATCGCCAACAACCATATGCTCGACAAGGGCAAAAAAGGCCTGATTGAGACGATGGATGCGTTGGACGCCGAAGAAATGCTGACGATGATTGGGGCATACCGCTCAGAGAAGGAATACGACACGATACCGCTGGTAACAAAAAACAAGATAAAATTTGCGTTTGTAGGCTTTACCCAGCATACAAACGGGCTGCGCCTGCCCGATGAGGATGCCGGCATGATTGTATATACCGATGAGCTCGAGGCAATGGAGCGGCAGATTACGGCTGCGCGCAGGGTTGCCGACGTGGTGGTGGTTTCGGTTCACTGGGGCGAAGAGGGAACAACCAAAACGACGCTGTATCAGCAGAATATTGCAAAGCATCTGGCAAAATACGGTGCAGATATCGTGCTTGGTACTCACCCGCATGTGCTGCAGCCGGTCGAGTATGTCGACGGAGAAAACGGGCATAAGGCACTGGTGTTTTATTCCCTGGGCAATTTTGTTTCGGCTCAGGTAGAGCCTGAAAATTTGGTTGGCGGCATGGCGAATATTACGGTGCAGAAGAACGAAACCACCGGAAAAATAAGCATTGTTGACCCAAAGCTTTCGCTCGTAATCACTCATTTCGGCACGGGCTTTCGTGATTTAAGGCTCTATCCGCTTTCGGATTATACCGATAAACTTGCAGCAGAGCACGGAATTGTGTTAGAATATGGAAAACAGTTCAACCTAGAATTTATCAACCAATTTGCAGAAGAAGTGGTTGATGAGCAGTTTATGAATTAAATTAAGGAGCGATAGCTTGAAGCGAATTCGGTTACAGTTTTACATATTGCTGCTTGTGTTTGGCAGTTTGTTCAGCAGCACAGCATTTGCCGCTGAACAAGCCGCCGAGCTCACAGCCGATTGCGTTTTTACTCCGTCGCAAAACACGGGCGACGCATGGGCGCTGCAAGATGGCAACCGTACCACGCGGTATCGCAGCAGCGGTAAAACCAGTGTTGCAATCACGAGCGGGCAGCCGTTTTCATATCTTTATATCGTATGGGAGACCCCGCCAAAGCCATGGAAGATGACTACGGCACAAGGGGATGTTACATACGGCGCCCATGGCTTTATTCACGAAGCAGTAGAACTGCCCGCACCACAGGCCGAGGTTACACTTACATTGGAGAGCGACCAGAATACCATTTGCGATATTTATGTATTTGCCGCAGGTGAGCTGCCCCCATGGGTGCAGCGCTGGCAGACGCCTTACGATGATGCCGATATGCTGTTGCTGCCCACCCATGCAGATGATGAGCACCTGTTTTTTGGCGGTACAATGCCCTATTACGCGGGTGAGCGAGGGTTAAAAGTGCAGGTTGCCTACCTCACCAACCACTGGGCAGAGCCATACCGCCCGCACGAATTGTTGGATGGTTTGTGGCAGGTTGGTGTTAGTGCATACCCCGTCCTCTCCGATTTTGTGGATGTATACGCTAGCAGCCTGGAGCAGGCAAAGGGGTTGTACCCAGAAGAGGCTGTTACTGCCTTTCAGGTGGAACAGCTGCGCCGCTTTAAGCCCGAGGTGGTGGTTGGGCACGATGTAAACGGTGAGTATGGGCATGGGGTACATATCTACAACACCTACACGCTGCAAAAGGCAATCGAAATCAGTAACGATCCTGCACAATACCCTCAAAGTGCAGAGCAGTACGGAATCTGGGACGTACCCAAAACATACCTGCATCTTTTTAATGAGAATGCAGTACTTATGGATTGGAACATCCCCCTTGAACGCTTTGGCGGAAAAACTGCGATTGATATAGCGAAAGAGGGGTTTGCAAAGCATGTGTCGCAGCAGAAATATTTTCAGGTAGAGGATTACGGGCCATACGATTGCAGAAAATTCGGGCTTTACCGCAGCACGGTAGGCCCGGATGTGGTCGGAGGAGACTTTTGCGAGAACATTGATTTTTCACCGCCTGCACCACAGCAGCCGGCAGAGGAACCCCCAAAAGTCAGTGAGCACCAGCCAGCCCCCCAGCCGGAGGAGCAGCACCCGACGGCAGAGCAGGGAAACGGCAGGGCTGTTTTAGCAGCAATCATTGCCTGCGCGGTAGTAGCGGCACTAATGGCAGCAGCGGTAATTTTCACCCTAAAAAAGGGCAAAAAGGCAAAGCACTAGGGCTTTTGAAAGGGCCTTTTGTAAAAATGAGGAGTAAACAGTGAGAGTAAGTATCATCGTGCCGTCACTCAACCCCGATGAAAAATTCTTAGCGGTGGTGAGCGGGCTTGTGAAAGCCGGCTTTCAAAGAATTATTTTGGTTGACGACGGCAGCGCACAAGAAAATAAGCATTATTTCAGCACTGCTGTAGCAGAAAACAGTCAGTGTGTTTTGTTGCGTCATCATAAAAATCTTGGTAAAGGCACGGCGCTGAAGACGGCGTTCAATTATTTTCTCAACCACCAAAATGGTGATATCGGTGTAGTGACGGCGGATGGCGACAATCAGCACCGCATAGAAGACGTTCTTGCCTGTGCCGCTGCATTGGAGGAGCATCCAGACAGCCTTGTACTGGGCTGCCGCGATTTTTCTGCACCTGACGTACCCCCGCGCAATGCCTTTGGCAACAAAGCCACAGCATGGTGCTTTAAAAAGCTTTGCGGCATCGCCGTATCGGATACACAGACGGGACTTCGCGGGATTTCCGCCGCTTTTGTGCATGATATCCTTGACCTTACAGGCGAACGCTTTGAGTATGAAACCAATATGCTGTTAGAGACCAAGCGCCGCGGCATACCTATTTTGGAGGTGCCCATCAGCACGGTTTATATCGACGACAATGCTACCTCGCATTTTAACCCCTTGCGCGATTCCATCAGTATTTATCGTCTCATCTTCAAGTTTTTATGGTCGGGTATTGCATCCGCTGGGTGCGATTTCTTATTGTTTTTATTGCTGGAGCGGCTGTTTGCGTGGCTGCCGCTGCGAGATCAGCTTTTGATTGCAACGGTGGGGGCACGCTTATGCTCTTCCGCCGTAAACTATACACTCAATAAGAATTACGTATTTGGCAGCAAAGCACCGATTAAGTCGACAATGATCAAGTACTATACTTTATGTGCGCTGCAGATGGCGGCAAGCTACGGCGGAGTGTTTTTGCTGACGTCACTGCTGAAGCTGCCGGCTGCTTTGTCTAAGTTAATTGTAGATTCGATTTTGTTTCTCATCAGCTTTCAAATTCAGCGCGAATTAATTTTTAATAAAACGAATTAAGGGGCAAACGATTTTGACTACGGAAAAAATGCAGCGGAGAAATGAGCGGTTTATTGAAATCCGCGAAAAAAAGCAGGGCAGGGGCTCGCGTATAAAACGTATTGTCGGGCGCTGCTCCGCGGTATTTGGCACCTTGATTTTCTCATTGCTGCTTTTGCTGTTTGGTGCGGTCACAATCATCTGCCGCGGGCCTTCGCCCTCGGTACGTGACTTGTTTGTCACCACAGTAATGGAAACCAGTGCCGCTAAGTTTTTGGCACAGATGTATTTTTCCGATGCCGAAATTAAAGCAATTCAACGGAAAAACGCAGTGGTTGAAGTGCAGGAGGTAACCGACGCAAGTGCTGAGTTTGTTGAGGGCGATAAATCGATTCCGAAAGAGACCATTGAGCTTTTGGATGTGAGCGGCCCCACCTTTAAAGGCAAGATGCTCATTATCCATGACCCATCGCGTGTAAAGGTTGCGGTGGCGCCTGTTTTTGGTATGAATTTAGACGGTGTGCGCGTAGAGGATTTTGTAAAAAACACAGGTGCGGTTGCAGGCATCAATGGCGGAGGCTTTTTTGATGAAAACGGTGTTGGCAGGGGCGGCATGCCGCTCGGTGTTGTCATCAAAGATTCTAAACTGATCAACGGCTCGCTTACCTATGCAGATTTTGTCGTAGGTTTTGACCAAAACAACAAGCTGATTGTTGGTAAAATGACGGGGCAGCAGGCGCTCGACCTCGGCATGCGCGATGCAGTCAGTTTTGGGCCTGTATTTATCGTTAACGGCAAGCCGGTTGAGGTAGCCGGCTCAGGCGGCGGACTGAACCCACGCACGGTAATCGGCCAACGCGCCGACGGTGCAGTGCTGATGCTTGTGATTGACGGCAGGCAGACGCACAGTATCGGTGCATCTTATAAGGATTGCATTGACGTGATGATGCAGTTTGAAGCGATCAATGCCGCAAATCTTGATGGCGGTTCGTCCAGCCTGATGGTATACAATGGGGAAGTGGTTAATGTTTGCGCATCGCTGTATGGCTCGCGCAAGCTTCCGACAGCTTTTATAGTGAAGTAGGGAATAGTAATATGCAAGCAACTTACATACCAGTAAAAAAGAAAAAATATCGCTTTCTCATTGGGCTTGGAATATTCTTTGCGGTACTGCTGATCGCCATTGCCGGCGGGCTGTTTTATCTGTGGGGTTATCTGGAACGCTATGAGGCCAATACACCCAATGCAGCCCTGCAGCGCTATGTGGATTTGCTCAAAGCAGGGGATTACGAGACAATTTATGCCACGTCGGGCTTTGAAGAAACGCGATTTGCCGGCAAAGAGGAATACATCAACTACATCAAGACCTTATATAAAGGCAAGCTGGATAACGCTTCTTTTATTAAAAAAGCATCGAAAACACCCGATACGCAGCTTTATGATCTGTATCTTGATAAAAAGCGGGCGGGCAGCCTTGAAGTCGTTCCGTCCGCGGTGGGCAGTGCCCATCGGTGGGCAGCACGTGCACCGCTCAACTACTTCGGCAGCGTTACCATTGATGCGCCCTCGCATGTTAAGGTGTTGGTGAACGGAAAAGAGCTTACCGGAAGCGAAATTATCTCACGCGATAGGGCTGTGGAGTATTATAAGGGTGTGCACCAGCAGGAGCTTGCACCCAAGCAGATGCGCTATGAGGTGAAAGGGTTGTTGCTACCACCCACTGTTACCGCGCAGAAAAACAGCGGAGAACCCTGTATGGTTGCCGAAACCAGTAAAACAAATTATTATGTACTGGCGCCCGTGAACACAGCTAAGCAAAAACAACACCAAGAACTGCTCGAAAAGGCAGCAAAAACCTACGCCGCATTTATTACTCAGGATGCAAGCTTTTCGGAGCTTTGGCAATATCTCAACGTTCAAACAGAATTTTACAATGCCATTAAAGATTTCTACAACGGTTGGTACATTCCTCATGACTCGTATGAGTGCCGCAATATTAAGATTTCCGAGCTTACCGAGTTCTCTGAAAATGACTTTACGGGGAACATCTCTTTCGATTATGTTATAAAAAAAGGCACTCAAGAGTACGTTTACCCCTCTAGCTATCAGCTCTCTTTCATAAAGCTTGAGGAGCAGTGGAAGCTGGTCAATATTGTGACATTGTAAATACGATAACAGCAATGTGCAGAGTTACGAGGAATCTGTTTTTGCTGAAAACAGAGCAGGGTTTATTGAGTACACATAAAAATTTTTCTTTTCAGAATGATTGTAATCGGGTGCGGGAAACCTTATACTAAGTGTAAGAATTGCCTGAAGCGAGAGGATGAACAAAATGAAAAGAATCGCTTTTTTTGACACCAAGCCCTATGATAAGATTTGGTTCGACCGGCTAAAAGCGGAATACGATTTTGAACTTGTCTATTTTGAAGAGAAGCTCAGCAGCAACACCGCATCGATGACACGGGGCTGTGAGGGTGCAATCGCTTTTGTCAACGATACCATTGACCGATCCGTTATTGAAACAATGGGCAAAAATGGCGTTGGCGTGCTCGCCATGCGCTGTGCGGGCTACAACAATATCGATTTTAAAGCGGCTTTTCAAAAGCTGCATGTGGTTCGTGTGCCTGCTTATTCCCCCTACGCGGTTGCTGAGTACGCTATGTCGCTGCTGCTTTGCCTCAACCGCAAGCTGCACCGCGCGTTTAACCGCACCCGCGAATACAATTTTAGCCTCAATGGTCTGACCGGCTTTGACTTGCACGGTAAAACGGCAGGCGTGATTGGCACCGGTAAAATAGGCCGCGTATTTATCGATATCTGCCGCGGATTCGGTATGAACGTTATCGCGTACGACCCTTACCCGGTAAAGGACAGCGGCATCGAATATGTGGGGCTGGAGGAATTGTGCCGCCGCGCGGATGTGATTTCGCTGCACTGTCCGCTCACCAAGGAGACTCACCATATTATTTGCGAGCAAATGCTGGCACAGATGAAAGACGGCGTGTATATCATCAATACCTCCCGCGGTGCGCTCATTGACAGTGAGGCGCTGCTCGAAGCCATTAAGTCAGGCAAGGTGGGTGGCGCGGCACTTGATGTGTACGAAGAGGAATCTGATTTATTCTACGAAGACTTTTCCAACACCAACATCAGCGATGATGTACTGGCCCGCCTGATTTCGATGCACAATGTCCTTATCACCTCTCATCAGGCGTTCCTTACCGACGAGGCACTGCAAAATATTGCCGAAACCACACTGCAAAACCTAAAGGCATATTTTGAAGGAGCGCCATTGCAAAACGAAATTTGTTACCAATGCGACAAGCTGGGTAACTGTGAAAAGCAGCCCAACGGACGCTGCTTCTAACCATATCAACTATTTTAAATAAAATTGTAAAAAATGGCACCGCTGATCATATCCGATCGGCGGTGCCGTTTTTGTGGTTTAATATAGCTTATCTTCGCCCAATTTTTCACGCCACAGTTCTTCCAGTACTTTTAAATCCTCCTGAAATTCAGGCAAGGTCTGCGTTTCCTTCATTTCCAATTCTTCCAGTATGGTAAAGGTGAATGATTGCGGGCCAAACTCGTTCCAATCCTTTTGAAGTTTGCTGTTGATGCAGGTACCCATCATCGACATAAAATTGAAGCGGTTTTGAGAACCTTTCAGATCGGTTTCGCAAAGCAAGAGCATTTTTCCGTTTGCCTTATTGGTAATAACGTAGGCTCCCCCGGTTATCTTGCGTTCCTTATACTGCTGCAAAATTTCTTTTTTTCGGCTTTTTGCGTCCAAAATCAATACCCCATTTCCTTTAGGATACGCGACAAAACTGCCAGACGCTCACCCAGCATCTCGTCATCAGCCGCCAAAGCGTCTCGAAACAGGGCAATGTCCTCATCAATATGCTCGTTATCGGTGCATACGGCAACCGTCATAGCGTCCCCCTGAATACCCACACGGTCAATAACCGGCTGCTCATTATCGTACAGCTTGGGGTAGCGGTAAGCGTCGCGGAAGTGCTGTTTGGAGCGGCACACCAAAATTGCAAGGTCGATTACCCGGTGCAGCGGCAGCTCTTCCGATTGGCGCGACCATTTCTCACCGGTGTAGCGCCACACCTTTGCCGAAATATCCACCTTACCGCGGTCATTCCACTGTGCAAGCCCGAGCGACAGCCCCTTGGCATCCGAGTCGTAGGCGTATCTGCCATCAACATTCTCATAGTTTTCTGAAACAATCACGGGTTTATGTTTTAATGTGGTTGGAATTTTCATATCGATCACTCACTTTATATTTAGTAATTTAGTAAATTAGTAACCTAGTAAATTATAACGCTGATGTTGTAATTTGTCAATATCCTTTTAATACCTTAGTATTTTATAAATAAGCTTTTTTCGCAGGTATAAAGATGCTACAATAGCAATAAGAATAGGAGTGTTGGGTTTGACGGCAAAGCAGATGGAGAATAGCTATGTGGTGGTTGCAGACAGAGTTTATCAGCCTGAGGTAGTGCCCGTAGATTACGTGGGTTTGATGGTGTACAGCGTGGGTATTACGCTGCAGGACAGAACCTATCTGCAAAAATCGAGTTTAGAGTTTGACGATAGGCAAAATTTTACGCAGGAGCTTTGTGAGCGTGTTCTTACTTTGCTCACCGCGGCCTGTCAAGAGCATTACGAAAAAACAGGGGTGCTGCCATGCGAAAGCTACAACAGGCCCCAAATTACCGAGCGCTATCTGGGCTTAAAGTATTCGCAGTAAGATGAAAACTTTGTTGCTACCGCCTGATGCAAAGCTGCAAGCTGGTTAAATTGATATAAATGTATTCTACAGCAGCTTATAACAATCCATTAAGGAAGTGATGGCATTGAAGATGATTAGGGGAATCGGTTCAACAAGCGGCTGTGCTGTGGGCAAAGCAGTTGTGCGTGCACCTACGCGGCATGAAATCCGGCGCAGAATAATTACTGCCCCCTTGGTAGAGCTGGAGCGTCTGAAAAAAGCACGCGAGGAATACGGCGCTGAGCTTGCTGTCCTGTACAGTCAAACCCTTCAAGAAATAGATCAATCTTCTGCCGACATTTTCATGATGTACAGCATGATTGTGGAGGATTGCGAGATCTTTAATAATATTGAGCGGATGGTACGGGCAGAGCATGTCAATGCCGATTATGCTCTTGATTACGAGATGAAGCGGTTGTGCAAGGTTTTTTCTGAAATGGAAGATGAGTATATGCGGGAGCGCAGCTCGGACATTGCCAATGTTGCGGCCGAGTTGCTGCTACGTTTGGCGGGGATGCAAACCACAGCCATAACGGGAAGCTACGAAGGAACCGATGATTTGATATTGGTGGCAGAGTCGCTCAGCCCTGCCGATATCGTGAAGCTCGACCGAAAACTGGTCAAGGGTGTGGTGACCGAGCGTGGCAACATCCATTCGCATTCCGCCATTCTTTGCCGCGCAATGGGTCTGCCGCTGGTGGTGGAGGCAAAAGAGGCAATTGCCGAGATTACAGGCGGCGTGGTAGTTGCAATCAGCGGCGATACAGGTGAGGTTTTTATTGAACCGGATGAAGCAACGCTCAAACACTGCAGGGTACAGATTTGTACGCAAGATCGGGAGCGAAACCATTACGAAAAGGCAGTGCACCACCATGCGATCACGTTAGACGGGCAGGAGATGCAGGCAATTGTGGCATTGCCGGTGTCGTAAATCCAATAAAAAAAGACTTCTCAAAACGAGAAGTCTTTTTTTATTGGATTTTTCCAATTTATAGAGTTTCGGGCTCGTCAAAAGTTTCGCCAAATGTATCCACCGTTACCTTTTTCATGCCCTGATCCTCATAGGGCTTATCGCTGCGGTCACGCGAGACAGATACAATGCGGTCAGCCTCTTCAATGCCCTCGATCACCTTGCCGAAAGCAGCGTATTGTCCATCCAAAAACGGGGCATCATCTACCATAATAAAAAATTGCGACCCCGCACTGTTGGGGTTTTGTGCACGTGCCATTGAAAGCACACCCTTGGTGTGGGCAAGGTCGTTTTTAAATCCGTTTCCGCTGAATTCGCCTTTAATCGAATAACCGGGGCCGCCAATGCCGATTCCCTGCGGGTCGCCGCCCTGAATCATAAAGCCGGGAATGACACGGTGAAAGATAACGCCATCATAGAAGCCGCGGCTTACAAGCGAAACAAAATTTTTCACCGTATTGGGCGCAATTTCGGGGTAAAGCTCCGCCTTAATGACGCCGCCGCTCTCCATTTCAATTGTAACAATTGGGTTTTTCATAATAAAAGCCTCTTTTCACTGTAAAATAAATTATAGACGCTAGTTATTATACCACAAACGCGCTGCGTTTGCGGTATAATTGCCCCTCTTCAGCGGTTGCCGCGTAAGCGGCGAGCCGAAGGGGATTAGAACGGGTATAATAAACGCTTTTGCGTTTATTATACCATAAATCGGTCTTAAAACACAGTTTTACACTTGCGCATGGCGCAAGTTTGCATGCTAAGGCTCGCAAAGACCGTTTCCGATGTAATAGAACATATTTGCCAAAGGCAAATGTTGCAAGCCACCTTCTTTTCCCGTAGGCAAAATATTTATTTTATTATACCACAGGTATTAATATTTTAAAATCTTTAACTTTTTTTCTTTAGCTATTTTCTTTTGTGGTAAACATTGCTATAATAAAAATTGTTTGATTGTCGATTCGCGACGAATAAACTGTACAGGAGATTTAAAATGATCAAAAAAGTGATTGCTTTGTTGCTTTCTGCCGCAATTGCGGCATCTTATACAATAACCGCCTTTGCCGCCGAGGCATCGGTGCCACCGTCCGCTGCTTCCGATGCATACGTGGTAATGGACGCCGAAACGGGACAGGTTCTGATTGAGAAGAACATGGAGAAAAAGGAGTTTCCTGCAAGTATTACCAAGGTGCTTACGGTAGCCTTGGGGCTTGAGAACGGCAAGCTGGAGGACAGCGTAAACGTTACGCAGGATGCGGTGTTTGCCATTGAGCCGAACAGCTCGCACATTGCGCTGCAACCGGATGAAATTGTGACGCTCAAAGACCTTGTCTATGCTACGATGCTGCCCTCGGCAAACGATGCGGCAAATGTGATAGCCGAGCACATCGGTGGTACAATGAAGGACTTTGCGGAGCTGATGAACAAAAAGGCGGAGGAGCTCGGCTGTGCAGACACCCACTTTGTCAATGCCAGCGGGCTGCCCGACGATGACCACTACACCACAGCCTACGACATGGCGCTGATTACAAAATATGCCATTGGTGTACCCGGCTTTATGGATGTATTCGGCATGCAGGATACCTACACCCTCCAGCCTACGAATAAACAACCGAAACAGCGTAAATTCGCTACCGAGCATATGATGCTGGTACAGTCGAAATATTACTACGAGGGAACCCTTGGCGGCAAGCTGGGCTGGACGCAGGAAGCGAAGCACACTAGTGTAACGCTTGCCGAAAAAAACGGAATGAAGCTGATTTGCGTGGTGATGAAGGCCGCGCAGAAGTACGATAAATTTACCGATTCCATCGCTCTTTTTGACTACTGCTTTGATAATTTTAAGCGAATGACCATAACCAAAGATCAGCTTAAAACATTCAATGTGTCGCATTACCGCTCGGGCGGTTCGGCCGAAAACGTGAACATCTTCGGCGAGGATGAATACAGCTTTCTTGTACACAAAAACATGTCGCAGGGCGATATCAGCATCGACTACGATGTGCCGGAATATTTCTCAGATGAAAACATTAACCCGACTGTTATGTTTAAAACCAAGAGCAAAAGCATGTACGGTGAAATTGGCAGTTACCCAATGAGCTTCCGCACACTTGCGCTGGATACCGACATTGATTCCACAGACGCAGTGGTGCCTGCGAAAACGCCGCTTCGTACACAGCTGATGAACGTGCTGAAGATAATCGGGATTGTACTGCTCTCGATTCTCGGGCTGATTGTACTGCTGTTTCTGGTGATGCTGCTCATCCGTGGTTTCAACCGGTTCCGCAAATGGCGCCGCCGCCAAAACCGTATGAAACGTATCCGTGAGTATGATGACTCCGATATCATTACAAGGCCGCCGCCCCCGACTGTAAGGCGCAGAAAATAAAAGAAACGCCATCCGCTGTAACACGCAGCAGGTGGCGTTTGTTTTATACAATTTTATAATAATTAAGCGCGGCTTGGTAACATAGCTTCTGCGCTAATACCCTTCTTCGGCGGTTGCCGCGTAAGCAGCGAGCCGAAGGGGATTAGAACGAGTATAATAAACGCTTTTGCGTTTATTATACCAGATGATTGAGTGCCAAATAAGCGCCGCCCAAAAACGCATCGGGCATAATGGTAACGTTGGTAAGCAGCTTTTGAATATCCTGCAGCTCCAAAATTTCTTTGATGGCCAAGGCTGCATATTTGGTGCGCACACGTTTGTTCAGCAGTGTGGTGGTTTCGCGCAGTGTTTCCAGTATGCGGCGTTTCCCCTCGGTGCTGCTGCCTGTCAGAGCTTCGGGCACCTCCACGCTGTCAACCTCTGCCTTCAAGCGCCTCAGCCACACCTCTTTGGAGTAAATCTTTTCGTTGCTCAGCCCAAAGGTTTCGCCCGCAACCTCAGCACATACCAAGGCAATATCGCGCGGGGCAGGCTCGGTGATGCCGCGCTCCTCCAAGAATTTAGATATCCGCCCCCAGAACAACTTATCCAGCATCGAGGACTTATCTGCCACATCGCCCCTGAATAATCCATCCAGATACAATTGTTCGGTAAAGAGTGTGGCCAATTCATCAGCAAAGCCGGTGATAAACGTAAACGCATGCCCATCGTAAGCACCATATGCCTTAAGGGCATCCAGGTATCCCAGCCGAATGTTGCGCCGCATTGTAGTGCGGTCAAACACCAGCGTCGGGCCCAGGTCCCAATACGAACGGATATATTTCACCTGCCGCGCCAGACGCAGCTCTTCTTTTTTTACCACGCCGAATGCTTCCAGATCTACCGCGATGATGCTTGTTGCACCGCGTGCAAGTGCCATTTTTACCGGCAGATTGTCGTAATATGCACCGTCAACATAACGTACACCGTCGATTACATAGGGTTTGATGGCGGGGTAGATGGAGGCACTTGCAAGAATATAATCGATCATCTTGCCCTTCGGCATCTCATTTTTAAAAAGCTCGTGCGACTTGCGTGAATCCATCTCCATGGTCACCACGCCGAAATCAATAGGGGAGGAGCGGATACGGTCTTCATCAAAATAGGCGCTCAGTGTTTCTTTTAAAGGGTTGCTGTCGGTGCCACCACTTTTAATAAAGTTGCGCACAAAGGCTCGGTAGGTTTGCACTACTTTCTGCCGTACACTCTGCTGTTCGTCTACCTGCACATCGAATACATGGCTGGTTTCAATTTTATCCCACAGTGCAACCGCTGTTTCATAGTCACCCTGTGCAATCAGCGAACCGTTAATGGCGCCTATGGAGGTACCGGTTACAATGTCAATCGTAATGTCCATTTCGCGCAGTGCCTGCCATACGCCCAGCTCATACGACCCGCGCGAGCCTCCGCCGGCCAGGACCAGTGCGGTTTTTCCCATATCACATCACCCCTTTGCCGTTTATTTTAATTCCTTTTTAGTTTACCACATTTTTACAAAATACACAATGTGGTGATTTGGGTATTATCTTGTGAGAAATAGCAATATATTGTGGTTATTCGTAAGATATTCCCTTGACAGTTTGCACTTAATTGAGTACAATTTTAATGATAAAATATATAATATGACTGCAGGTCACAGATTGCTTTTGGGCAATTTGTTGAAATGGGAAGTCGGGTGAAAATCCCGCGCAGGGCCGCTGCTGTAAGTGTGGAGTACCGATCAAAATGTCACTGGAGAAACTCTCTGGGAAGGCGAATCGGTGTGTTGATGCACAAGCCAGAATATCTGCCTGCAGTTAGTAAACGCGTACAGTACTGCGGAAACCAGCGTACGTTTTGAGAATTCTTTTTTATTCTCACGACACCGCTTTGGCATTGATGCATGCTGGGGCGGTGTTTTATCATGTCTGCGACCGAATCCTCAAAAAACAAAAAGGAGAATGACGAAATGAACAAGTCGCAAAAAAACATTATGAAAGCATCTATCCTCGTGTCCATGATGATGCTGAGCGTTGTGCCTGCCTATGGTATGCACATTGCAGAGGGCATGCTGCCCGCAGGGTGGTGCCTCGTTTGGGGCGCACTTTTCTTGCCTTTTTTTGTGTGGGGCTTTCTTTCCATCAAAAAGCAGTGTGCGGGTAACAACCGCATTAAAATGCTGCTGGCAATGTCGGGTGCATACTGCTTTGTACTCTCTGCATTAAAAATGCCTTCCATGGTAACGGCAAGCTCGTCTCACCCCACCGGTACGGGGCTTGGAGCTATTCTGTTCGGCCCTGCCGTTATGGCTGTGCTGGGCTTTATCGTGCTGCTGTTTCAGGCAATTCTGCTCGCGCATGGCGGTCTTACTACTTTGGGCGCAAATGCTTTTTCCATGGCAGTAGCAGGCCCGTTTGTGGGCTATGGTGTTTACTTGCTTGCAAAAAAATGTAAGCTTCCTAAAAATATCCAAGTGTTCTTAGCGGCGTTTGTCGCCGACCTGTTTACCTACGCGGTTACGGCAACCCAGCTTGCCCTTGCATTTAACAACGAGACGGTCAGCTTTATGCAGTCGTGGGGCAAGTTTATGGGCATCTTTGCTATGACCCAAATTCCCCTTGCTATCGTTGAGGGTATCTTAACTGTATTGGTCTTCAACGCGATTGCGTCACTTTGCTCCGACGAGCTGAACACGCTTTGCGTTACCGTGAAATAGGAGGGGAACAGAATGAATACAAAAACGAAAAAAGTACTTGGCGTTGTTTTGGCACTCGCCGTTTGTGTGGGCATCGTGGTTTATCCGCTGCTCACCATAAAAGATTCCGAGTTTGGCGGCGCAGACGGCGCTGCGGATGAAATTATCACCTCGATCAACACTGAATACGAGCCGTGGTTCGAGCCCATGTGGGCGCCTCCCGGGGGCGAAACCGAAAGCCTCCTGTTCTGTTTGCAGGCGGCACTCGGCTCAGGCATATTTTTCTTTTGCATCGGCTACCTTGCAGCCAGCAAGAAGTACAAAAAGAAGGAACAATAAACAATGGTAACCATGGATCGGCTCGCATACGGCTCTAAGATCAAAGACGTGAGCCCTGCTTTTAAGGCGGGGCTTGCGGTCTCTACACTGCTGTGCACCTTGCTGGTGAGTGAGAACCTGTTTTCGGCCGGTGTGCTTGCACTGATGACGCTGCTCTGCATCGTTATTTCGGGGCTGCCGCTGCGCCGCTACCTGAGGATGTGCGCTATTCCGTTCTGGTTCTTACTCCTCGGCGTGGTCACTATCTCGGTCAGCTTTTCCGCTGAGCCTGCCGGATTTGTAAATCTGCCTGTATTTGGCAGCTATCTGGTTGTCACAAGGGCGGGGGTAGAACAGGCACTGAACGTCTTCTTAAAATCGATGGCGGGTGTTTCGTGCCTATACTTTTTATACGTATCTACCCCGATGAGCGATTTGCTTGGGTTACTCGACCGCATGCACACCCCTAAGCTGCTCACCGAGCTCATGATGATGATCTATCGCTTTATCTTTATCCTTCTGGGTATGGCGGAGCAGATGGCGGTTGCGCAAAAGGCAAGGCTGGGGAATATGGGGTACCGTGCGTCCTTTCGTTCACTGTCGGTGCTGGCATCCTCGGTGTTTGTAGGGGCGTTTCAGAAGTCATCTCGGCTGTACGATGCCATGGAATCGCGCGGGTATGACGGCGATTTTGCCTTTACCGGTGAGCTGATACGCACCACCGGCCGCCAAAAAGCGATGCTGGCAGTGTATGAGCTAGCACTCATTTCTGCGGCGATTTTCACCAAACTGATTGCGGGGTAACACAGTGGAGACAATACTATCCATACGAGATTTAAAATATACCTATCCCGACGGAACCGAAGCACTTAAGGGCGTGAACCTTGATGTTAAGCGCGGCGAACGCATTGCGGTGCTCGGCTCAAACGGCTCGGGCAAGAGCACGCTGTTTCTGTGCCTTAACGGTGTTCACAAGGCATTATCCGGCAGCATTTTGTTTGATGGCGAACCCTTGGGCTACGACAAAAAGGGGCTTATCAAAATGCGTAAGAATGTCGGCATTGTCTTTCAAGACCCTGAAACACAGCTGTTCTGCGTAGATGTTTATCAAGAGGTTGCGTTCGGCCCACACAACCTCGGATACAGCAAAGAGCAGGTTCACAGCTGTGTGACGCAAAGCCTTGCTGCAATGAACTTGACCGAGCTAAAGGACAAGCCTCCTCATTTCTTGAGCGGCGGGCAAAAAAAGCGTGTCTCGGTTGCATCGGTACTATCGATGAGCCCGCAGGTACTGCTGTTTGACGAACCAACCTCGGCGCTCGACCCCGTTCATGCGCGCCGCCTGATGGAGGAAATCGATAAACTCAGTGCCGATGGAATCACCATACTAATGGCAACCCATGATGTTAATACTGCTTATGCATGGGCAGACCGGATTGTCGTACTGGGTAATGGCGAGGTGCAGGCGGCCGGTACGCCACAAGAGGTATTCAGTGACCTGCCACTGCTTGAAAAAACAGGCTTGCAGCCCCCTTTTGTACTGCGCATGTACAGCAGGCTTTGTGCAGGCGGTGTGCTTGCCAATAAAGGGGCTCCCCCGAGAACCATAGAAGAACTGGAAAGCCTGCTGTAATACAAGTGAATCTATTTTGCAAATGGGACTGCTATAAAAAGGATGGTGCATGGCGTGGAAGAATACCGGTATGTTGACAATAAAAAATTGCGCTTCGGCTACACCACCGGCTCCTGTGCTGCGGCGGCAGCAAAGGCGGCGACGCTGATGCTGCTGTCGGGGCAGGAGGTTTCGCATATCAACCTATTGACTCCCAAAGGCTTTTCGCTCGCGCTCGACGTACAAAATCCATCGTGGGGCGAGGACTTTGCCATGTGCGCCATCCGAAAGGACAGTGGGGATGACCCCGATATCACAAACGGAATCCTGGTTTATGCAAAGGTCTCCTACGCCGTAAAAGGCGTCACCATCGACGGCGGCGTGGGTGTTGGCAGGGTAACGCGCGCGGGGTTGGAGTGCCCTGTGGGCACTGCCGCTATCAATCAAGTGCCGCGCCGTATGATTGAGGAAGCGGTACTCGAAAGCTGTGAGGAATGCGGCTATCGAGGCGGTATTGTTGTGGAGGTTTCCATTCCCGATGGCGTCGAGATTGCAAAGAAAACCTACAACCCCCGCTTGGGCATTACAGGCGGCATTTCGGTGCTTGGCACCAGCGGCATTGTAGAGCCGATGAGCGAACAGGCACTGGTCGATTCCATTAAAGTTGAAATGAATATGCTCAAAGCGAGCGGTGCGCGGTATATCGCCGTTACGCCCGGCAACTATGGCGAGGTATACGCGCAAAACACACTGCACCTCAACCTGCACGACGCGGTAAAATGCAGTAATTTTGTTGGTGATGTGCTCGACTACGCAGTACAGCTCAAATTCCAAGGGGTACTGCTGGTGGGGCACCTCGGTAAATTTGTTAAGCTCGCGGGCGGTGTGTTCAATACCCACTCCCGTTATGCCGACTGCCGTATGGAGATTTTAGCGGCACACAGCGCGCTTGCGGGTGCGCAGCGGCCGCTGCTCGAACAGATTATGGGCTGCATCACCACCGATGAAGCCATCGAGCTGATTGAGGCGGCACAGCTGAAAGAGAAAGTAATGCAGAGCATTCTGCAAAAGATAGATGACCATATTAAGGCGCGAACCTACGGAGAACTGGAAATTGGCGCGGTGGTGTTTTCCAACCGCTATGGCACGCTGGGGATGACCCCCGATGCGCCAAAGCTGATGCGGCAGTTTACCGTCGACATAAATTTGCATTCGGAGGATGGACAATGAACGGAACTCTATACGGCGTTGGGGTGGGCCCCGGCGACCCAGAACTGATTACGATACAGGCGGTACGTATTATTGAGCGCTGCGAGGTGGTGGCGGTACCAAAAACCGGTGATGGTGAGGGCGTTGCCCTGCAAATTGCGCGCGGTGCGGTGCCAAACCTTGCCGATAAGCAGCTTATAGAGCTGTTTATACCCATGACGCGCGACAAGGCGCTGCTGAACCGCAACTATGACGAAGCAGCGGGGGAGCTCGCAGAGCTGCTGCGGCAGGGAAAGAACATCGCGTTTTTAACCCTCGGCGATTCCACCATCTATTCTACCTACACCTATGTGCATAAGCGCATTGTCGCTATGGGGCTGTCCGCACAGTTTGTGGCGGGTGTGCCGTCGTTTTGTGCGGTTGCAGCACGGCTCAATATTCCGCTTACCGAGGGCGCGCAGCCACTGCATGTGCTGCCGGCATCTTACAAAGGGGCAGACTCGGGGCTCGATATGAGCGGCACCAAAATACTAATGAAAACCGGAAAAGCCTTTGATACGGTAAAACAGCAGTTGAAAGACCGGGGAATGCTAAAGAGTGCGCAGATGGTGCAGAAATGCGGCATGGAGGGCGAGCGGGTGTTCCACGATATTGATGCCGCAGATGACGGCGCGAGCTATTTCTCTGTGATTGTGGTGAAGGAAGAAGAGGTGCAGCTATGATACATTTTGTCGGTGCGGGCAGCGGTGCCCCCGATTTGATTACCGTGCGTGGTCAGCGGCTGCTGCAGCAGGCAGACGTTATCATCTATGCGGGCTCACTGGTGAACCCCGCCCTGCTTGACAATGCGAAAGAGGGCTGTGAAATACACGACAGCGCAAAAATGACGCTGGAACAGGTAATTTCCGTGATAAGCGCGGCAGAGGCACAGGGCAAAACCACGGTGCGCCTGCACACGGGCGACCCTTCCATCTACGGCGCAATTCGCGAGCAGATGGATTTGCTGGATGCGGCGGGCTTTCATTACGATGTTACGCCCGGTGTCAGCTCGTTTTGCGGTGCGGCGGCGGCTCTCAAAGCCGAGTACACCTTACCTGATGTCTCACAAACCGTTATCATCACGCGCATGGCGGGCAGAACCCCTGTACCAGAGAAAGAAGAGATATCGCTGCTTGCGGCCCACGGAGCAACCATGGCAATCTTTCTTTCTACCGGTATGCTTGAGGAGCTGCGTGAACGGCTGCTGAAGGGCGGCTATACCGAGGATACTCCCGCAGCCATTGTATACAAGGCGACATGGCCCGATGAAAAGCAGGTGATTGGTACGATTGGCACCCTGCCGCAGATGGCAACGAGCAACGGTATTACAAAAACCGCACTCATTCTCGTCGGTGGCTTTCTCGGAGACCAATACGAGCGCAGCAAGCTTTACGACCCTGCATTTACTACCGAATTCCGAGAAGCATCCGTTTAAATAACAGTTCGAAACGTCGATTTAGTGTATTATTAAGGGGGGCGCCGCATGCGTATATCACTCATATCGTTTACCGCGAATGGTTCTACGCTGTGCGCTCGTCTTGCCGAGGGCTTACGTGCGCAGGGGCACAGCTGTAAGGCGTATGCCATGCCCCGCCATGCGGCAGGCACGGGCTTGGTTCCCGTCGCCTCCACCTTGGGAGAGTGGGCAAAAGATGCGTTTGCTACCGCCGACGGGTTGGTTTTTGTATCGGCCGCGGGCATTGCGGTGCGCGCTATCGCCCCTTATGTGAACGATAAAACCACCGACCCCGCCGTTATCGTCATTGATGAGCAAGGGGATTTTGCGGTGTCGTTGCTTTCGGGGCATATCGGCGGCGCGAATAACCTTACGCTGCAGGTGGCAGCCATAGCAGGCGCACAGCCTGTTATCTCCACCGCAACCGACCGCAACAACCTTTTTTCGGTGGATAGTTGGGCGGTACAAAACAATCTTACCATTGCGAACCTGTCTGCCGCAAAGCGTATTTCAGCGGCATTGCTCGATGGCATCTCCATCGGCTTTGCAAGCGATTTTGCTGTAGAGGGTGCGCTTCCGGCGGGAGTAACACCGCAAGCAAGCGGCAAACTCGGCATTGTAATCTCTTTGGATGAAAACAAACGCCCCTTTGACTGCACCCTCAACCTCATACCGCGTATCATAACAGCGGGCATCGGGTGCAGGCGCGGCATTAAGCAGAATGCAATTGAAGAGCATTTGCGAAAGGTGCTTTGGCAGCATCATATCTCATTTTTTGCGCTGAGGCAGGTTTGTTCCATTGCTTTAAAAGCAAATGAGCAGGGGCTTACAGGCCTTTGCTCTGCCCATAAACTGCCCTTTGTCACCTTTACGGCACAACAGCTAGCGCAGGTACAGGGTGAATTTACCCCGTCACAGTTTGTTAGCAGTGTCACAGGTGTGGATAATGTCTGTGAGCGAGCGGCGGTGCTTGGTTCGGGCGGGGAACTGATTGTAAAAAAAAGCGGCGCAAACGGTGTAACAGCGGCGCTTGCGTGTGAGGATTGGAGAATACGGTTTTGATCAATATCAAGATGGTGGGCATTGACCACAGCAAGGCGACAATTGAATACCGCGAGCTGTTTTCGTTCACAAAAGCCACGGCAGTGGCAGCGATGCAGCGCATCCGGGCGGAATTTGGCGCAGCAGGCTGTGTCCTTCTTTCCACCTGTAACCGTACCGAGCTGTGGCTCAGCTATGACACCGAGCCTGCAAAAACTCCCTACGAAATTTTGTGCGCAGTAAAGGGTGCAAGCCCATGCGATTACGAAAGCTACTTTGTAGAGCGAAGCGGCAGAGATGCACTTTGCCATTTGCTGCATACCTCCTGCGGGATGAAGAGCAAGGTGTTTGGCGAAGATCAGATTATTACACAGGTGGGTGAAGCGCTGGCACTTTCGCACGGCTGCGGCTGTGCCGACAGTGTGCTTCAGCGGCTGTTCCGTACGGCGGTTACCGCGGCAAAGCGTGTTAAAACAACAGTGCATCTCACCGCACTCGATACCTCGGTTGCCACTCGTACCGTCGAGCTGCTGGCAAGCGAGCTTGTCAGCCTTGAGGGTGTGCACTGCCTCGTCATTGGCAATGGTGAAATGGGCAGGCTTACCGCCAAGGCTTTGGTAGAGCAGGGTTGTGATGTAAAAATGACGCTGCGCCGATACAAAACAGGCGACGTCATCATCCCGCAAGGGTGCAGCGTTGTCCCCTATGACGACCGCTTGAAGGAGCTGGCAAGCTGCCGTGTGGTGGTGAGCGCAACAACCAGCCCACACCATACCATCCAATACGATGAGGCTTTGCCGTATCTCGACGGTTCGCCCAAGCTGCTTGTTGACCTTGCGGTTCCGCGTGATATCTCTGCGCGCCTTTCGGATGTGCAGGGGGTTCAGCTTTACGATATCGACAGCCTTGGCGGTGCGTCGGTTACCGAAGCCGAAAATGCGGGCGTGGCGCTTGCAAACGGTATTCTTGAGGAGTACCGAGACGATTTTGAAAATTGGTATTATTTCCGTGAGTTGGTGCCGAAAATCAATGACATCAGCGCGCTTGCGGCCTTAGATATTACAGGGCGCATCTATAAATCGATTCAGCGGCTGGATATTGATGCCAGAGAGCAGGAGCAGCTGCGACGGCTTGTCGAAAATGCTTCGGTTAAGGTGGTGGGCAAGCTAATGTTTGGTTTGCGTGAAAACCTCGACCGCGACAAATGGCAAGACTGCATTCAAGGATTAGAAAAGGCGGTACAATCATGAAATTATATGTTGTTGGCTTGGGCCCCGGTAACTTTGACCAAATTACCCCGCGCGCCCTGGCGGCGATAGAGGAAAGCGACGTAATTGCGGGCTACACCGTGTATGTCGACCTTATTAAAGAGAATTTTCCGGGCAAAGAACTGCTCTCCACACCCATGAAGCAGGAGGTTGACCGCTGCAAGCTGGCGATTGAGGAGGCACTGAAAGGGCGCACCGTAGCAATGGTATGCAGCGGGGACGCCGGTGTTTACGGCATGGCGGGGCTTATTTACGAGCTTTCACAGGCATACCCGCCCATCGAAATTGAGGTGGTTGCAGGTATTACCGCGGCGTGCAGCGGTGCGGCGGTGCTGGGCGCACCCCTGATACACGATTTTGCCGTTATTTCGCTGAGCGACCTGCTTACCCCCTATGAACAGATTGAAAAAAGGCTCGACCTTGCTGCACAGGGCGATTTTGTACTCTGCCTTTACAATCCATCCAGCAAAAAACGCAGCGACTACCTGCAAAAAGCATGCGATATCGTGTTGAAAAGCCGAGGCGGTGATATCGTCTGCGGTATTGTGCAGAACATTGGGCGTGAGGGTGAATGCGGGCAGGTAATGCCGCTTTCGCAGCTGCGTAACACGCAGGTGGATATGTTCACCACAGTGTTTATCGGTAACTCCAATACCAGAAACATTGGTGGAAAAATGGTGACGCCGCGCGGCTACCGAATGTAAGAGTAATCCATCAAAGTACATAAAAAGTGAAGGCAAAGGGGGGGGGAGAGCCGCATGTACCATTTTTTGATTTTTGCAGGTACAACCGAGGGCAAGCAGCTGCTTGAGCTGTTGGCACCTCACCGGTGTATGCTCACCGCTTGTGTTGCAACTGAATATGGCGAAGAGGTGTTACCGGAGCACCCCAACCTCACCGTGCTTGCCGGCAGGCGCGATAGCCCTCAAATTGCACAGCTGCTGGGTGAGCAGCATTTTGACTGCGTATTTGACGCAACCCACCCTTATGCAACTGCGGTTACCGAAAACATCCGCACTGCCTGTGCCGCCACCGGTACCCCCTATCTGCGAGTGCTGCGCGAACAGAGCACTGTGCAAAACTGCACCTATGTGCAAAGCGCGGCAGAGGCCGCCGCATATCTTAGCCAGGTTGATGGCAATGTGCTGCTTACAACGGGCAGCAAAGAGCTCGATTGCTTTACAGCAGTTCCCGGTTACGCGGCGCGGCTTTTTCCGCGTGTGTTACCCACACCCGATTCGCTTGCGCGGTGTATTGACCTTGGCTTTGCCGCAAAAAATATCATCTGTATGCAAGGGCCGTTCAACACCGAACTCAACGTTGCAACTCTAAAGCAAATTGGTGCAACTTGCCTTGTTACCAAAGATTCAGGTGGGGCAGGCGGCTTTCTTGAAAAATGTGAGGCGGCACGCATTGAGGGTGCACAGCTCCTCGTAATCGGCCGTCCGCTGCAAATTCAGGGCGTTTCGCTGCTTGAACTACCGCTGGTACTTGAACAGCGCTACGGCTTTGTGCAAAGCAAAAGCCCGGCCCAACAACCCGATGTTTCGTTCCCTTTGTTCATCTCACTGCGGGGTAAAACAGTCACAGTGGTGGGGGCAGGCAATATCGCGGCGCGCAGAATCAATACATTGCTGCACTTTGGTTGTGAGGTAAAGGTGATTTCGCCCTCGGCGAACGGGCAGGTACAGGCGCTTGCCGATGCAAAGCAAATTACGCTGCTGTTACGCGAATATAAATACGGCGACTGTACGGGTTCTGCACTGGCGGTTGCCGCCACCGATAACCGCACTGCCAACCACATGGTTTACGAAGAATGCACTGCCGAACAGATCCCTGTAAGCGTGGCAGACTGCAAAGCGGAATGCAGCTTTTATTTCCCCGGTATTGTACAGAGCGGCAGTGCTGTAATCGGTGTTACGGCAAGCGGAACCGACCATCGTTTGGCAAAGAAAATTACGGAGAATATCCGAAACCATATCGACAATATGATAAACGGTTAATCTTCCAATCAAACCTGCCACAAGCGTTTACCGTTTGGCAGAAAGGGGATATCAATGGAAAAACGTAAGATTATCGTCGGCAGCCGCGAAAGCAGGCTTGCCGTAGCGCAAACACAGCTGGTGATGGATGCTATCGCTGCTGCTCACCCCGATTTGGAGCTGCAACTCGTGACAATGAAAACCACAGGCGATATTATTTTGGACAAGAGCCTTGATAAAATTGGCGGTAAGGGGCTGTTTGTCAAAGAGCTTGACCGCGCTCTGCGTGAACACAAGGTGGATATTACGGTGCACAGCCTTAAGGATATGCCCATGGATACCCCCGATGACTTGCCCATTGTGGCGTTTTCAAAACGCGGCGACCCGAGCGATGCGTTTATTTTGCCCTACGGCACTGAAAAGTTGGATGAGACCAAGCCCATTGGGTGTGGCAGTGCACGCCGTGTGCTGCAGCTGAAAAAGCTATACCCCAATATGCAAACCAAGCTGATTCGCGGCAATATCCTCACTCGTTTGGCAAAGCTTGATGCGGGTGAATATTCTGCATTGGTGCTCGCCTGTTCTGGGCTTAACCGTGTTGATTTGGGTTATCGTATCAGCCGTATTTTTTCGAATAAAGAAATGCTCCCCGCCGCAGGGCAGGGCATTTTGGCTGTGCAAGGTAGAGCAGGCGAAAACTACGATTTTCTGGATTGTGTTAACGATAAACAGGCACAGCGCGCTGCGCTTGCCGAACGCGCGTTTGTGCGTGTTTTGGATGGCGGGTGCAGCTCACCCATTGCGGCGCACGCCGAGCTTACCGGCGAGAGCATGAAGCTCACCGGGCTTTATTACGAAGAACAGACAGGCCGGCATATCATTGGCTCTGTTACCGGGCATGCGGATAACGGTGAACAACTGGGTGCTGACCTTGCAAATAGACTAAAAGAGGAGATACTCCGATGAACGGTAAGGTGATTTTAGTGGGGGCGGGCCCCGGCGACGTGGGGCTGCTCACGCTCAAAGGCAAAGCCGTGCTGCAGCAAGCGGATGTTGTGGTATACGATAAGCTGGTGGGGCAGGGTGTTCTGGCACTGATTCCGCCTACTGCCCGCCGCATTGATGTGGGCAAGCGTGCAAGCCATCATCCCATACCGCAGCACCAAATCAATCAAATTTTGCTCGAGGAAGCTTTGGCGGGCAATCTTGTTGTACGCCTCAAGGGCGGCGACCCGTTTTTGTTCGGGCGCGGCGGCGAGGAGCTTGAGCTGCTGGTACAGCACGGCATCGATTTTGAAATTGTACCGGGGGTTACCTCTGCGCTTTCGGTACCTGCCTACGCGGGCATTCCCGTAACCCACCGCGATTGCACCTCCTCACTGCATATTATTACGGGGCACACCAAAACCGCACCAGAAGCACAAATCGATTTTGCCTCACTGGTCAAGCTCAAGGGTACTCTTGTATTTTTGATGGGCGTCAGCGCGATGGAGAGCATCTGTACAGGGCTGCTTGCAGGCGGTATGTCGCCTGATATGCCTGCTGCGGTGTTGGAGCGCGGCACCACGGCGCACCAGCGCAGGGTGGTTTCTACGGTACAAAACCTTGTACACGACGCGCAGGCAGCCAACATTAAAACACCAGCAATTATTGTGGTGGGCAAGGTTTGTGCACTGGCAGAGCAGTTCCATTGGGCGGAGGAGCGTCCCCTCGGCGGTGTTCGTATTGTCGTAACCCGCCCGCGCGAGCTGGCTTCCACCCTTACCGAAAAATTGCGTGCTCTTGGTGCTGAGGTGGTAGAGCTGCCTTCTATCCAGACTGCCGCAATTGAAAACAACGCTGCTCTTGCCTTTGCACTTACCAATTTGGGGCGTTATGGCTGGATTACCTTTACGAGTCCTAGTGGGGTACGTATCTTTTTTGAAGAGCTGCGCGCCAGAGGGCAGGATATCCGCAGCCTTGCAGGGCTTAAAATAGCGGCGATTGGCTCTGCAACCGCACATGAACTGGAGAAGCGAGGCTTGCTGGTAGACCTGAAGCCGAGCGCCTACAACGCGGGGCAGCTTGGTGCCGCACTGGGGGTTGCCGCAAAAGGTACGCGCATACTTATTACCCGTGCGCGTGTCGGCTCGCCCGACCTTACCGCCGCACTTGACGCCGCGGGCATACCTTACGATGACGTGCCGTTGTATGATACACTCTATACCTATGAGCAGGCCGACAGTGTGCGTGAACAGCTTGCTTGCGGTGAAATCGATTATGTCGCATTCACCAGCGCATCCACCGTCAGGGGGTTTGTCGGTGCAATCGGTGACTTTGATTTTTCACAAGTCAATGCCATCTGCATTGGTGAGCAAACCGCTTTAGAAGCACAAAAGCATCGGATAAAAACAGTGATCGCGCAGGCGGCAACCATCGATAGTATGGTGGCTCTGCTCACAGATCTGCACCGCCAAAAGTAAGGAGAACAATGCAATGGAACTTTTAAACAGACCCCGCAGATTACGCGGTAACCCAATGATACGCGGCATGGTGCGTGAAACACGTATTTCGAAAAGTGCGCTTGTTTACCCGCTTTTTGTGCGTGAGGGCAGCGGTATTTTGGAGGATATCCCCTCACTCGACGGGCAGAAGCGCTACAGCCCCGACTGCCTTTCGGGCATTCTTACCGAGCTTACCAAGGCGGGGATAAACAGCGTGCTGCTGTTTGGCATCCCCGAGCACAAGGATGAGACCGGAAGTGGCGCATGGGACGAAAACGGCGCGGTGCAGCGGGCAATTCGGTACATTAAGCAGAGCTTTCCGCAGCTTTACGTCATTACCGATGTATGTATGTGCGAATATACCAGCCACGGGCACTGCGGCATTTTATGCGGGCAGCAGGTGGATAACGATAAAACCCTAGAGGTGCTTGCAAAAACTGCTCTTTCTCACGTTCAGGCAGGTGCCGATATGGTCGCCCCATCCGATATGATGGACGGTAGAATCCTTGCCATCCGTACTGTTTTGGATCAAAACGGCTACAGCGATGTTCCTATTATGTCTTATGCCGTCAAGTATTCTTCGGCATTTTATGGCCCGTTCCGCGAGGCGGCGGGCTCTGCACCGTCGTTTGGCGACCGCAAGGGCTACCAGATGGATTACCACAACCGCCGCGAAGGTATCAAGGAAGCGGCGCTCGATGTAGAGCAGGGTGCAGACATCATTATGGTAAAGCCGGCGCTTTCGTACCTCGATGTCATTTACGAGGTATCGCAGAGCTTCCCTGTACCGATGGCGGCATACAGCGTCAGCGGCGAATACGCAATGATCAAAACCGCGGCAAAAGCGGGGCTGATAGACGAGGCTGCGATCGTCTGTGAAACCGCAGTAAGCATCTTCCGCGCAGGTGCGGATATCCTCATCACTTACTTCGCCATTGATTTGGCACATTACATCGACGAAGGGAGAATTGGATGATGGAACACAGAAGAACCAGACATGAAAAATCGCGCGAACTGTTTCGTGAGGCACAGCAGTACATCCCCGGCGGGGTGAACAGCCCTGTGCGCGCATTTCGGTCGGTAGGGGGTACGCCACGTTTTATGGAAAGCGCAAACGGTGCACGTATCACCGATGCGGATGGAAGAACCTACCTCGACTACATCTGTTCATGGGGGCCGATGGTTCTTGGGCACAACCACCCTGCGGTAAAGGCTGCGGTGCTAAAAGCAGTCGAAAACGGGCTGAGCTTTGGCGCTGCAACCGAGGCGGAGGTTACCATGGCGCATCTCATCTGCGATTTGGTGCCGTCTATCGACATGGTGCGCATGGTCAACTCGGGCACCGAGGCGGTCATGAGCGCTATCCGCGCGGCGCGCGGCTATACGGGCAGGGCAAAGATTATCAAGTTTGAGGGCTGCTACCATGGGCATTTTGATGCACTGCTTGTTAAGGCAGGCAGCGGCGTGATGACAGCAGGCGTACCCGACAGTGCAGGGGTTCCCAAAGGCACAGCGGAGGATACCCTTACCGCGGTTTACAACGACATCAACAGTGTGCAAAAACTGTTTGAAGACAATAAAGACGAGGTTGCCGCGGTTATTATAGAGCCTGTGGCGGCAAATATGGGTGTTGTACTGCCAAAGGATGGCTTTTTAGCACAGCTTCGTGAGCTTTGCACCGCAAATAAGACACTGCTCATCTTCGACGAAGTTATCACCGGTTTCCGTTTGGGTATCGATGGTGCACAGGGTTGGTTTGGCGTAAAACCTGACCTCACAACCTTCGGTAAGATCATCGGCGGTGGCATGCCGGTTGGCGCATACGGCGGCAGGCACGACGTCATGCAGATGATTGCCCCCATAGGTAATGTGTACCAGGCAGGTACGCTTTCGGGCAACCCGGTTGCTATGGCGGCGGGCATTGCACAGCTGAAAATCCTGCGCGATAACCCCGAAATCTATCGTCACATCAACACCCTCGGCGACCGGTTATATGGCGAGCTGGAAAAGACAGCGCAGCAGCACGGCTGCACCGTTAACCACATTGGTTCACTTGGCTGTGTGTTCTTTACCGAACAAACGGTTACCGACTATACAACCGCAAAGCAGGCAGATACTGTGCGTTTCGGGCGCTACTTTAAGAAGATGCTCGGCGATGGCATTTACCTCGCGCCCTCTCAGTTCGAGGCGATGTTCCTATCTTACGCGCATACCGATGCGGATATTGACTTTACTGTAGAATGTGCAAAGGTTTTTTTAAAACATGAGTATGATGGAAACCGATGAAACCTCCACAGAGGGAGGCTATTATGAACGATAAAGCAGGTGTAGGGCCGATGAAAATCTATATTGTCGGTATCGGCATGGGCAACCCCGCAACTCTCACACAGCAGGCGATACAGATAATAGCAGACAGCGACTGCCTAATCGGTGCACAGCGCATGCTCGACAGCTTTTGTGATGTGAACGCCGCACGTTTTACCTCCTGCTCGGCAGAAAAAATAGCGGTTTATCTTGCAAAGCACCCCGATTACCGCACCGTTTCGGTGCTGATGAGCGGAGACGTAGGGTTTTACAGCGGCGCAAAACGCTTATGCGAATTGCTCGCGGGCTACGATGTGGAATGCATTGCAGGTATCAGCAGTGTACAGTACCTCTGTGCGAAGGCAAAAACCTCGTGGGATGATGCGAAGCTCATCAGCATGCACGGCAGAGAGCAAAGCTTGGTTACGGCGGTGCGTCATCACGCCAAAGTGTTTGCGCTTACGGGCGGCAAATACCAAAGCGTTACCGAGCTATGCGCAGAGTTTTATGCGGCAGGCCTTGGCGAGGTACACGTTTGTGTGGGTGAGCGGCTTTCGTACCCCGATGAGCAGCTTACCTATGCCACAGCGCAGGAGTGTGCCAAGCGGGAGTTTGCCCCGCTTTCTGTAATGCTGGTTTTCAACGACAATCCCATTCCGCTACCCCTCACCCACGGCCTGCCTGACGAATGCTTTTTGCGCGGTGACGCACCTATGACTAAATTGGAGGTACGCACGGTGTCTATTTCAGCACTAAAGCTATGCCATGGCGATACTGTTTGGGATGTCGGTGCGGGCACCGGTTCGGTTTGTGTTGAAATTGCACGCATTTTGCCTGATGGCAAGGTGTTCGCGGTGGAGAAGAACCCCGCTGCACTTGGGCTGCTGCACCAAAATAAGGCAAGCTTTGGCGCTTGCAACCTGCATATTGTTGAGGGTACAGCCCCCGCCGCACTTGCCAATCTCCCTGCGCCCGACGCAGTGTTTATCGGTGGGTCATCGGGTGGGCTTTCCGACATCATTGCAGCCGCCATGCAAAAGAACCCGCAGGTACGCATCGTAGCAACTGCAATCACGCTTGAAACTGCCTCAGCGGCAATGGAAAGCTTCAAACGTTTTCAGCTTTCCGATACCAATATCGTGCAGCTTTCGGTCGCCCGCTCTAAGGCGGTTGGCGGCCTTCATATGATGATGGGGCAGAACCCTGTTACTATTTTTAGCGGAGGAGGGCGCAGCAATGGGCAATAATGTACCGCGCATGATGCTTGCAGCGGCAAACAGCGGGGCGGGTAAAACCACCGTTACATGCGCTGTTTTGCAGGCATTTGTCAACCGCGGGCTAAAGCTGGCGTCGTTCAAATGCGGGCCCGATTACATCGACCCAATGTTCCACAGCGAGGTCATCGGTGCCAAAAGCCGTAACCTCGACCTGTTCTTTTACAATGAAGATACCACAAACTATCTGCTTGCCAAAAACGCGGCAGACTGTGACCTTTCTGTTCTGGAGGGTGTGATGGGCTTTTACGACGGGGTGGGCGGCTTTACCACACAGGCGAGCAGCTATCATTTGGCAAAAGCCACCGCCACCCCTGTGGTACTTGTGCTCAATGTACATGGGATGTCGCTTTCGGCAGCGGCGCAGGTAAAGGGCTTTGTCGCCCTAAGGGAGGACAGCAACATCAAAGCGGTGCTGCTCAATCGCTGCAACCCCATGACATATCCCACCCTCAAGCAGGCAATCGAGGCCGAAACAGGTATTCCCGTGGCGGGTTTTCTGCCCAAGCTGGACGATTGCTCGCTCGAGAGCCGCCACCTGGGTTTGGTGACTGTGGCAGAGGCGCAAAATTTAAAGCAGAAGCTGCAGCTCCTTGCCGAACAGGCGGAGCAAACCATAGACCTCGCTTTTTTATGGGAACTGGCGCAGTCCGCGCCAAAGCCCGCGTTTACACCGCCTGCACTGCCAAAGCCCTTGCAAAACGCCCCTTTGCGTATCGCCATACCCCGGGATAACGCCTTTTGCTTTTGCTATGAGGATTCCCTTACCCTGCTGTGTGAGCTGGGGGCAGAACTTGTAGAGTTCAGCCCCATTGCAGACAGCGCCTTGCCTGCCGATATTGACGGATTGTTTCTTGTTGGCGGCTACCCTGAGGTGTATGCGCAACAGCTTTCGCAAAACAAAACCATGCTGCAGAGCGTGTATACCGCGCTGCAAAAAGGGCTGCCCTGCATTGCCGAGTGTGGGGGCTTTATGTACCTGCATAAAACAATCGAGGGCGTTGACGGCGGCAGCTACCCTATGGTAGGTGTAATTGACGCTACAAGCTTTAACACGCATAAGCTGTGCCGTTTCGGCTACACAACACTCACCGCGCAGTGTGACAGCATGCTGTTCAGGGCAGGGGAAACCACTCCCGCGCACGAGTTCCATTATTGGGACAGCACCGATAACGGAAACTGTGAGCATGCAAAAAAGCCTACAGGAAACCGCAATTGGCAATGCGTACATGCGAACGAAAACCTATACGCCGGGTACCCACACTTACATTTTTACTCTGACCCTATGCTTGCATACCGTTTTTTGCAGCAATGTGCCAACCATAGAAAGAAGCGTGACCATGAATGACCCTGAAAGAAGCACTCTCTCAAATTCAGCCAACCGACCAAACTGCGCAAATGCTTGCGCAGCGGCGCTGGAACAGCATTGCAAAGCCCCTGCAAAGCCTTGGGCTTTTGGAGGACACAGTGACCATGCTTGCCGGTATGAAGCACGGCAGAAATGTTAAAATCACCAAACCCTGTGTTGTGGTGATGTGTGCCGATAACGGCGTGGTTGCCGAGGGCGTAACCCAAACCTCGCAGGAGGTAACTGCTGTCGTCACCAAAAACTTTACGACGGGTGCTACCAGTGTATGCCGTATGGCACAGGTGGCGGGGGCTAAGGTTGTACCTGTCGATATTGGAGTTGCGCGTGATGTGGATGCGCAGGGACTGTTGGTTAAAAAAATAGCTTACGGCACCAAAAATATGGCGTTGGAGCCTGCCATGACCCGTGAGCAGGCGGTTGCTGCAATCGAGGTGGGAATCAACACCGTCATCCAACTGGCAGAGCAAGGCTTTGACCTGTTTGCAACCGGTGAGATGGGCATTGGCAACACCACCACCAGCAGTGCCGTTACGGCTGTTCTGTTACATAAAAGCGTCAGCGACGTTACCGGCCGCGGCGCAGGGCTTTCCAGCGAAGGGGTAAAGCGTAAAATAGCGGTCATCCGGCGCGCCATTGCAACGAACAACCCCGATCCCGACGATGTACTGGATACCGTTTCCAAGGTAGGCGGTTTTGATATCGCGGGCCTGATCGGCGTATTTCTAGGCGGTGCGGTGATGCAGCTTCCGGTGCTCATCGACGGCTTTATTTCGTCGGTTGCGGCATTGTGTGCAATACGCCTTTGCCCCCATGCGGCGGGCTATATGCTACCCTCGCATGTCTCAAACGAGCCGGCTGGCAAGCTGCTGATGCATGAGCTTAACCTGCAGCCGTTTCTTACCTGCAATATGTGCCTTGGCGAGGGAACAGGTGCGGTTGCGGCTATACCCATTTTAAACATGGCATGCCAGGTGTACAACGATATGAGCACCTTTTCTGAAATAGAAATTGAGGATTATCAGCCTCTGGAGTAAAGGCGGTGGATTTATGCTTACGCTGGTGACAGGCGGCTCTGCAAGCGGAAAAAGTGAATATGCCGAGGGGCTGGCAATAGCCGGTGGGGGCAAACGCTATTACATCGCCACCATGCAGCCTATGGGTACAGGCGATGCCGAGTTTGAAGCCCGTGTTGCGCGCCACCGCGAAATGCGTGCCCACAAAGGTTTTGAAACCATTGAATGCTACACCAACCTCTCAGCAGTTGTGGTAGAGCCGGGTGCAACAGTGCTGCTTGAGTGCCTGTCGAACCTTGCCGCTAACGAGTTTTACAGCGAGGCGGGCGCGGGGGCGCAGGCTCAGCAAGCCATACTTGCGGGTGTTCGGCACCTGTGCAGGCAGGCAGAGCATGTCATTGTTGTATCGAACGAGGTGTTCGGCGACGGTGTGTGCTACGACGAGAGCACACAGCAATATCTACAGCTGCTCGGCTGCCTCAACCGCTGCTTGGCGCAGCATGCCCAGCGTGTGATTGAGGTTGTTTACACCATCCAAGTGCACCATAAAAATGAAGGGGGCGAAGGCAGATGAAGCTGTTGCAGCCGTGTATTATCGCCTTTGCGATGTACTCAAAAATTCCAATGCCGTGTATCGACTGGAATAAAGAGAATATGAAATACGCCATGTGCTTTTTTCCGCTGGTCGGTGCGGTTTTGGGTGCTTTGCTTTACCTGTGGGCAATGCTTACAGGGTTGTTGCACACAGGGGTTATTTTGCGCGCTGCCATTTGCACACTGTTGCCGCTGCTCATCACAGGGGGTATCCATCTGGATGGTTTTTGCGATACGGTAGATGCATTATCCTCCCGCCAGAGCACCGAGCGCAAGCTGGAAATACTCAGCGACCCGCACATCGGTGCATTCGGTGTAATGGGCTGCACCGCCTATCTGCTGCTCAGTTTTGCTCTTTGGGCAGAGCTTACCTTTACCCCGAAAGTGCTATTGATTCTCGCAATCGGCTCTGTGCTATCGCGCTCTCTCAGCGGGCTTTCTGTGGTCAGCTTTCGCTGCGCAAAGGGTAGCGGGCTGCTTGCCGCGTTTTCAGACGGCGCGCAGAAAAAGAACGTCCGCATCGTAATGCTTATTTTTATTTCCATGTGCATTGCGGCAATGGCAGCAATTTCCCCTATCGTCGGAGGTACCACGGCTGCTGCCGCATTATTGGTATTTCTTTATTATCGTGTGGTTTCATACCGTGTGTTCGGCGGAATTACAGGTGACCTTGCAGGCTGGTTTTTATGCCTGTGTGAGCTTGCAATGTTGGCTGCAACGGTTGCTACAGGGGGGCTTATGCTATGAGGCTGATTATCGGCGGGGCTCATCAGGGCAAGTTGGATTATGCCCTGATGCAAACGCACATACCCAAAGAGCAGGTGACGCAGGGTGGCTCTTGTGACCTTTCGGATACAAAAAACATAATCATACTCAACAGTTTGCACCTTGTGATAAAGCGACTGCTTAGGCAAGGGAGCGACCCACAGGCCTATGTGGATGCACTGCTTGCAGATAACCCCAATGTGGTTATCATCACCGATGAAATTGGCTGTGGTATAGTACCTATCGACCGTTTCGAGCGCGAATGGCGCGAAGTCACGGGTAGGGTTTGCTGTAAGCTTGTCGGCCAGGCAGCACTTGTGGAGCGTGTGTTTTGCGGAATTGCCACCGTTTTGAAAGGGGAGAGCGTGTGAATATCGCGTTTATCCGCCATGGCAAAACCATAGGTAACGTTCAGCGCCGTTATGTCGGCTCCACCGACGGTCCGCTGTGTACCAACGGCATTGAGGAGCTGCTCGGCCTCAAGCAGCAAGGTATCTATCCGCAGGTGCAGCATGTTTATGTCAGCCCCATGCTGCGCTGCCTGCAAACGGGCGATATGATCTACCACGCTGTGCCGCATACCATTGTAACGGATTTGCGCGAGCAGTATTACGGCAACTTTGAAAACAAAACCTATGATGAGCTTCAGCACATCCCCGCATTTCGCCGCTGGATTGACACTGCCGGTGCAAGCAACGTTCCAAATGGGGAGCCGCAAAAAGACTTTTTCATCCGTTGCCGCGCCGCGCTGGGGCAGGTTTTAAAAGATGCAAAAGAAAACGGCTTCGATCAAATTGCCGTTGTAGCGCATGGCGGCGTACTAATGGCACTTTTGAGTGCTTATGCCGAGCCACACCGCAGCTTTTACGAGTGGCATGCGGCGAACGGGCGCGGTTACTTATTCAGCGCCGATAGCTGGTATATGCGAAAAACTCTTACCCTTCTTTCTGAAATATAGCTTTCTGCTTTAATCGAAACTAGCCCCATCTGTCGCACAGCCGACATTCCAGACCATTTCATAAATCGTGCCCTTTGGGCAAACAGGCAACTTTGTTTTAGACAAAATTGCACAGATTGCGAGGAACTGCAAATGACTCTTTCTCTCATAGCACTTTGTTTTGGCTTTGTGCTCGATCTTATTTTTGGCGACCCGCACTGGCTGCCGCACCCTGTCCGATGGATTGGTATTTTAATTGAAAAGACAGAGGGCTTTATCCGCCGCCGCATCGGTAGCAATGAAAGCTCGCTGCGCCGCGGCGGTACCACCACCGTTTTAACTGTACTTGTTGTTACCACTCTTGTGCCGCTGGGAATTTTAGCAGCGGCGAATGCCATCAGCCCTTACCTGCGCCTTGCGCTGGAGACGCTGATGTGCTACCAAATACTCGCCACCAAGTCGCTCAAAACCGAAAGCATGAAGGTTTATGCCGAGCTGAAAAAAGGCGATCTTGCCGCTGCGCGTACTGCGGTTTCCATGATAGTGGGGCGAGACACAGCCGAGCTCACCGGCATTCAGGTGGCAAAAGCCACGGTGGAAACCGTTGCCGAAAACACCTCGGACGGCATTGTAGCACCGCTGCTGTTTTTGGCCATCGGGGGTGCTCCGCTCGGCTTCTTTTACAAGGGCATCAACACGATGGATTCGATGCTCGGCTACAAAAACGAAAGATACCTGCATTTCGGGTGGTTTGCTGCCCGGCTTGACGATGCAGTTAACTATATTCCCGCGCGTCTGTCGGCATGTTTTATGATAGCGGCGGCGTTTGTGCTGCGTTTTGATACTAAAAATGCCGTTAAAGTTTTTCAGCGCGACCGCTACAACCACGCAAGCCCCAACAGCGCCCAAACCGAAAGCGTTTGCGCGGGCGCGTTGCGCATACAGCTTGCAGGTGACGCGTACTACTTCGGTAAGCTCTGCCACAAACCCACCATCGGTGATGCCCTGCGCCCTGTCTCGTACGAAGATATTCCCGCTGCCAACCGTTTGATGTACGGTGCGGCTGTTATTGCCCTCGCGGTATGTACCGCATTAAAGCTTGCTGCTATCTGCTTACTGTAATTTGGGAGGTATCGTTATGACTAAGCTCATCCACGGCGGTGACATCTATTCCCATCAGGAAAAACACCCGGGTGGCGTGGTGGATTTTTCGGCTAATATCAACCCACAGGGGCTGCCCGCAGGTGTAAAAGATGCGGTGATTGCCGCGTTGGATGGCTGTGCAAACTACCCCGACCCACTCTGCCGTGAGCTCACCGAAGCCATTGCACAAAGCGAAAAGCTGCCGCGAGAGTACATTCTCTGTGGCAACGGCGCTTCCGATCTCATCTACCGTCTGGTCTATGCGGTGCGCCCCAAAACCGCCGTCGTCACCGCCCCGGCCTTTGAGGAATACGAGCAGGCGCTTACCGCGGCGGGCTGTGAGGTGCGGCACCATCTGCTTTGTGAAGAGGAGGATTTTCTACTCACCGAGCGCATTCTTGATGACCTCACCGATGATGTACAGCTTTTATTCCTCTGCAACCCCAACAACCCGACTGGGCAGCCTGTTCAGCGCGCTTTACTCACTAGAATTTTGCAGCACTGCAGGGAACATAATATCTTGCTTGCCCTTGATGAATGTTTTTGTGACTTCCTAGATGAACCTGAGAACCACGTAATGAATGAATTTCTGCCGGAATATAGCAACCTTATTTTGCTGCGGGCATTTACAAAGATGTATGCGATGGCAGGGCTGCGCCTTGGATACTGCCTATGCGGAAACCGTTCTCTGCTTGACGCTATGTACCTTTGCGGTTCGACATGGGCAGTATCAAACCTTGCACAGGCAGCAGGCGTTCAGGCGCTGCGTGAGCGGGAATATCTGGCCCGCACCAAACTGATTGTTGCAGAAGAGCGCGCGTACCTAAAGGCCAGGCTTGCAGCGCTGGGCTGCAAGGTTTACGGCTCGCACGCCAACTACATCTTTTTTCGCCCGCATGTCAGCCGCCTGCGTGAACGTCTGGAGGTAAAAGGCTATCTCATCCGAAACTGTGAGAATTTCAAGGGGCTTTCGGGCGAGTTTTGCCGCATTGCAGTAAAATCGCACGAGGATAACACCGCTCTTTTGCACGCAATGGAGGAAGTTGCTTTATGCCCATGATACTGTTGATTCTGGATGGGCTTACCGATGCGCCATCGAAGGCACTTGGCGGAAAAACACCCTATGAGGCGGCGGATTGCCCATACCTGCGGCAGATGAAGCGCGACGGGGCTTACGGTGCATTTCTCACCGCGCCGCAGGGCTTTTCGGTAGACAGCCTCACCTGTATAGCAACGCTGTTAGGGGTTCCGCCTAACAAGTTGCCTGCCGGTAGGGCTTATATGGAGGCACTTTCCGCAGGTGTTTCGGTGGAGCAAGATGACGCGGTTTGCCGCTGCAATTTGGTTTCGGTCGATTCGAATGGCATACTGCAAAGCTCCTGTGCTACAGGGCTCTCGGCTATACAAATGAAAGAATATTGCCAACAGGCAGCAGAGCAAAACTTTCGCCTGCACCCCATGTGCGGGTATAAAAATCTGCTTGTGCTGGGGGGAGGGGCACAGCAGCTGATGGGCATTCATACCTACCCGCCACATGAACACCTGGGTAAGCCGGTTGACAGTCTGTTGCCTACGGGCAACCAGTTTGCCCAAAGCTTACGTGAATTTGCGTGGCAAACCCGCCGGAAAGATACCCACACCGAATGTACGCAGATGCTGCTGCCGTGGGATGTGGCGGTAAGGCAGGAGCTGCCTGAATTCAGCAGCCTGCATGGCATTTCGGCTGCTGCTGTATGCGCCACCGAAATTGTACGGGGCATTGCATTGGCTATGGGGCTGCCGGTAGAAACACCGCAGGGTGCTACTGCCGATGCAGATACCGACCTCGGTGCAAAGGCGCAGGCAGCACTTTCGCTCTTAGAAAGACACGATCTTGTACTGGTGCATATCAATGGTACCGATGAGCTTTCCCACCGGCGTGATGCGCAGGGCAAGGCCGAATTTCTTTCTCGCATTGACGCACAGCTGATTGCGCCTTTGCTTACACATGCACCGCAGAATACCGCATTTCTGGTCTGCTCCGACCATTCTACGCTCTCATCAACTGGGCAGCACCACGGTGATCCGCAGCCGTTTATCCTATACAGCAATACCGGTGCTATGCACGCAAATCTCGGCACATACAATGGTTTAGAGGCAATTTCGCTCCTGAAAGGATTGATTTACTATGGCAAAGGCAATCATGGTACAAGGGACGACTTCAAACGCGGGCAAAAGCCTGCTGACAGCGGCACTCTGCCGCATTTTTAAGCAGGATGGCTATACCGTTGCGCCCTTTAAATCGCAGAACATGGCGCTCAACTCGTTTATCACCGCCGATGGGCTGGAGATGGGCAGGGCGCAGGTGATGCAGGCGGAGGCAGCGGGCATTGAGCCAAATGTAAGGATGAACCCCATTCTGCTCAAACCCACAAACGATACCGGCTCGCAGGTGATTGTAAATGGCGAGGTGTGGGGAAATATGAGTGCGGTAGAGTACTACCGCCGCAAGCTTGAGCTTATCCCGCACATTAAGAAGGCGTACGATGAGCTCGCGGCGCAGCATGATATTATCGTGCTGGAGGGTGCCGGCAGCCCCGCCGAAATCAACTTAAAAGAGAATGATATTGTCAACATGGGTATGGCAAAGTTGGCAAAGGCACCTGTGCTGCTTTGCGGGGATATTGACCGCGGTGGCGTGTTTGCAGCACTGGCAGGTACTTTGCTGCTGCTAGACGATGACGAGCGAGCCATGGTAAAGGGCACCATCATCAATAAGTTTCGCGGTGATAAAGAGATTTTGCGCCCGGGGCTTAAAATGCTTGAAGATATTACCTACACCCCGGTGCTGGGCGTAGTGCCTTACATGCATCTTGATATCGACGATGAGGACAGCCTTTCCGATCGCTTTTTGCGTAGTAATGTTGCAGGCGAGGTGGAAATCGCGGTCATCCGTCTGCCGCGTATCTCTAACGCCACCGATTTTAACGCGCTCGAATATATACCGGGTGTTTCGCTGCGCTATGTCACCACGGTGGCACAGCTTGGCAAGCCCGACCTTATTCTGCTGCCGGGCACCAAAAATACGATGGAGGATTTGCTCTGGCTGCGCCAAAACGGGCTGGAGGCCGAAATCAAAAAGCACGCGGCAAGCGGCGGTGCGGTGTTTGGCATCTGCGGCGGCTACCAAATGCTTGGTGAAGAGCTGCACGACCCGCACAGCGTTGAGTATGGCGGCAGTATGGCGGGCATTGGTCTGCTGCCTGTCACCACCGTTTTTGAGCTGCAAAAGGCACGCACACGGGCTTCGGGTACGGTGAACCGCGTAGGGGGTATATTGGGTGACCTTTCGGGTGCTGCATTTGAGGGCTATGAAATCCACATGGGCAGAACCGTACCAAGCGAAGGGAAAACCTATTCTGCGCTAAACACTGTCACCACAGTGGGTGGTACAACAGTAGAACTTACCGATGGCGCATGTTGCGGGAATATCTACGGCAGCTACATGCATGGTTTCTTTGATAGCGAAGAGGTTGCGAAAGCGGTGGTGTCATCGCTGTACAAAGCCAAAGGGCTCGATTACAGCAAGGTGACGGCGGTTGACCTCGCCGGCTACAAGCAAAAGCAATACGACCTGCTTGCCGACGGTGTGCGCAAAGCCTTTGATATGAAACAGATTTACGAAATTTTAGACCGTGGTATTTAGATGAGGAAGAAGAAAGGGGAAGCCTATGAAAGTTCAACTGCAAAAGGTGCTGCCCGCTGAGATAGAAAACCGCAGCTTCGAAATGATCGGTGAGGAGCTGGGCAACATCCGGCTCGACCCTGTGAACGAGCCTGTCATCAAGCGAGTAATACACACCACCGCCGATTTTGACTACGCCCGTACCTTATGCTTTTCAGAGAATGCGGTAGAAAAGGGAATCGCCGCGCTCAAAGCGGGCGCGTGTATCGTAACCGATACTCAAATGGCACGTTCGGGCATTAATAAAGGTGTACTTTCGGGTTTTGGCGGTGAAGCGCTGTGCTTTATGTCGGACGAGGATATTGCTCAAACTGCGAAAGAAAACGGAACCACCCGCGCTGCCGCAAGCATGGATAAGGCAGCTGCTCTGCAAAAACCGTTGATTTTTGCCATCGGCAATGCACCAACCGCATTGGTTCGCTTGTACGAAATGATTATGGACGGGCAGATTCAGCCTGAGCTAATCATCGGTGTGCCGGTGGGGTTTGTAAACGTGGTGGAATCCAAAGAGCTCCTTATGCAGACGAACATCCCCTATATTGTGGCGCGCGGGCGCAAGGGTGGCAGCAACGTGGCGGCTGCCGTCTGCAACGCGCTGCTCTACAAGGCGAAAGAATAACAAAAACCCCTCTGTTATTTTAAAACAGAGGGGTTTTTCTATCTGGTTACAGAGCGTATCCAATTGGTACCGCGCAGGCGCAGCAGGCAAAACAAGGTTTTTAGCGGGTAATCCATTTTAAGGCAAGCGAATACAATCAGCGGCGGCAGGTGGAACACAAATGCCGCAATAGCGCCGATGGGAATCACAAACCACAGGCAGCCGATATCCACCACTGCCGCAAACCGCGTGTCGCCCGCGCCGCGAAAAATTCCAGTAATCAGCGGACAGGTGTATGCCATAAAGAAGATGGCAAACGCGTATGCCACCATCAGTTGATTCGCAAAATCCAATGTTTGAGGCTCAACGCTGTAAATAGAAAGCACAGGTTTTTTGAGTAGAATCAGCAGCAGTGCCGAGGCAAGTCCCAAAAAAAAGTAAATTTTCTTAAACTTTTTGACACAGCTTTGCAGATAGGGGATGTCCCCCGAGCCGATGATATTGCCGGTAATTACCGCTGTTGCGCTGCCCACACCAAAAATAAAGGATGTTGCAAGCTGATATACCACGTTGCAGATACTGTTCGCAGCCACTACCGATGCGCTGATGTGCCCGAGAATGACCGAGTGCATCGAAACGCCAACTGCCCACAAAAACTCGTTTATCATAACCGGCATGCCGTAGCGGATGAGATCCTGCATCAAAACTTTATCGTGTGAAAACAGCGTGCGCAGCTTATAGCAAATTTTTTTCTCAAAAAATTTTAAGTAAAAAACAAGGATAATACATTCGGATACACGCGCAATTACGGTGCCTACCGCTGCACCGGTAACGCCCAATTCCGGCGCACCGAATTTACCGAAGATAAAGATATAGTTGAAGAACACATTGACACAAAACGAAACAGAATAGATGAGAACAGAGATTTTAACCGTCTCTACACTGCGCAGCACCATTAAAATAGTTGCGCTGATGCCGCCCGTGGTATACGAAAACGCCACCACACGCAAATACCTTGCGCCGGCCTCAACCACCTCGCGGTCGGGCGAAAAAATGCTCATAATCTGCGTGGGGAACAATACAACAATCAAGGTGAACAACAGTGAAAAGCCTATGATAATCTTTACTGCCAGCCCTGTAATTTTTTGTATTGCAACGGTATCCTGTTTGCCCCAATACTGGCTGGCCAAAACAATTGCACCGCTTGCCACGCCAAAACAAACTACGTTAAAGATAAAGAACATCTGGTTTGCCAGGGCAGAGGCTGAAAGCGCCACCTCACCCAGCTTGCCCAGCATCACTGTATCCATCAGGTTTACGCTGAACGAAATAATGTTTTGCAGTGCGATTGGCATGGCGATTGTGTAGATGGAAGAATAAAACTTTTTATCGATGGTGGCGGTCATACAATCGAAACTCCTTTTATAACAGCGGCGGTAATTCTAATTTTTGTGCCTGTAAAAGGCACAACAGTCACTTATTATAACACCCGTAAAGTGGCTTTTCAATAGGCATTGGCTTTTTATCGTGCTTTGTTGTATAATAGGCTTTACAAAACCTGCAGACAATGACGTTAAATGAGGAGTTTTTATGAATTATATTGGCTCCAAGCTTACTCTGATAGATTTCTTAAAAACAAGCATACGTGAAACGCTGACAGCCAACGGTGACAACCGTCCACCGCAGCAGCTGCATTTTGCCGACCTGTTTGCAGGTACCGGCATAGTGGCGGCGGCGGCAAAGGAGTTGGGCTGTAACGTCACCGCCAACGATTTGCAGTATTACAGCTATGTATTGTGCCGTCATCTTATTGCAGGCGGAAACGGGATTACGCACGAGCGTGCTATACGGCTTTGCGAACGGCTCAGTGCATCAGAGTGCACCGAAGGCTTTATCTATCGCAATTATTCTCTCGGCGGCACCCGGCTGCACGACCAGCCCCGCTGTTATTTTTCTGATTACAATGCAGCAAAGTGCGACGGTATGCGCATGGAGCTGGAACGGAAGTGGCAGATGGGTAAAATTACGTTGGATGAATATTTCTTTTTGCTTGCAAGCCTGCTCACATCCATTGATAAATATGCCAATACTGCGTCGGTATACGGTTCGTTTCTCAAACGCCTTAAAAAAACCGCACAGCGTGAGGTTGTACTTACCCCAATGCCCATTGTAACAGGAAATGGTAAATATCAGGTTTATAATTGTGACGCAGAAAGCCTTGTTAATATGCTTTCGGGGGATATTTTATACCTTGACCCGCCCTACAATGCACGCCAGTACAGCTCAAACTACCATATGCTTGAAACCATTGCGCGTGGTGACAGCCCCATTATTCGGGGGAAAACAGGCGTACGCACCGACCAGCACAAAAGCAGGTTCTGTTCTTCACGCCACGTATTTACCGCATTCGAAAACCTGATTGCCGCTGCCAATTTTCGCTATATATTTTTGAGTTACAACAACGAGGGGCTTATGCCACTTGATAAAATTAAGGATATTATGAGCCGCTACGGCAGCTACAGCGTGCGTATGCAGAGCTACCGCCGCTTTAAGGCGGACAGCGATGAGAACCGCCCGCACAAAGACAAAGTTACTACCGAGTATCTGCATATCCTTGTAAAAAACATTTAAAAAACCCGAAGTGAGGCACCTGCCCACTTCGGGTTTTTATCATACTCCACTTAAATCAAAATCGGGGATAAACTCGCTGCTTGCCGCCTCCTGCTCCTGCAAAAAACCGTCCTCAATCCCGCTGTAAAACAGGTAGCTCTCCACTCGCTCGTATTCTTCCGGCGTGAGCACTCGGTTAATCTCAGGGTAATCTGCCGCTTTTCCGCAGGGAACATACTGGCACATCAGGCTAAACAGCACCTCGCCCTTTTTAAAGTTGTCCGCCACCCAGTCGATAACACCCAGCGTATTATCAATGTTGTTTGGTAAAACCATGTGGCGTATCATTACACCGCTTTGCAGTATGCCATTGCTGTTTATATAGTAATTTCCAACCTGACGGTGCATTTCGCGAATTGCTGCGGTTGCGGTTTCGTAATAGCCAGGGGTCTTCGAGTATCGCAGAGCGCAGGTGTTGTCGGAGTACTTTAGGTCGGGCAGGTAAATCTGCACTTTGCCCTCCAGCAGCTTCAGTGCATTTACACTCTCGTAGCCGCTGCTGTTGTACACCACCGGTACGGGCAGCGGCTCACTCAGGCTTTCTGATACCGCCTCGATAAAATGCGACGGCGTTACCAAATTGATGTTGTGCACACCTTGCTCAATCAGTTCTTGATAGATTTCGCGCAGGCGCGCGATGGGAACCTCTTTGCCATGCCCCTGTGTGCTGATGCTGTAATTCTGGCAAAAACAGCATTTCAGGCTACATCCGCTGAAAAATACGGTTCCGCTGCCGCGAGTACCGCTGATGCACGGCTCCTCCCAGTTATGAATACCGGCGCGTGCCACTACAGGCAGCTGCCCCATACCGCAAATACCAAGCTGCCCATTGCTGTTTTGTGTTTCTCGTCGCTGTATGTTACATGCGCGGGGGCAAAGATTACAAAGGCTCATAGCGGAATTTCCTCAATTCTATTAGAATAATATTTGCTTTTAAATTTAAAAATATTACCACCGAATTGCCAGCTTGTCAATAGAACTTATGCAGTATTTGGGTGGATATACCGCACGAATCGTGCTATAATCTTTTTATATTGGAGGAATCAAAATGGCAGAGTTTAAAACAAATGTTATGCGCATTTTAGATAAAGAAAAAATTCCTTACATCGCTCATAGCTACGATCACAGCGACGGCTGCATTGACGGAGAAAGCGTTGCAAAAAAACTGGGGCAAAACCCCGATACGGTATTTAAAACTCTAGTAACAAAGGGCACGGGCAGAGATTTCTATGTATTTGTTATCCCTGTTGCCAAAGAGCTGAATCTCAAAAAGTGTGCCAAATCGGTGGGAGAAAAATCGGTTGAGATGGTTCAAGTCAGTGACATCAATAAAATCACGGGTTACATTCGCGGTGGTTGTTCCCCAATCGGGATGAAAAAACAGTTTACGACGGTATTTGATTCTTCTGCGCTGAGCCAGCAAAACATTGTTGTGAGTGCGGGCAAAATCGGTTATCAGGTGGAGCTTGCACCGCAGGCGCTCGCTGCCCTCATCGGTGGTAAATTTGATCAACTGACGGACTGACTGTACCGTACGGTGGCTAATGGTAGCAGCACTGCCTATCGCGCTGATATAGAGGTACTCACCCATGCCATGCTCTGGCAAGCAAAATGCGGCGAAGAGCCATAATATAAAACTTGACTTTTAAGCGGATACAAAGTGTAGTATAATAAGCAGTAGAAAACACGGCAGAGGAGCACGAACACGCAATGAGCAAACAAAAGGAAGAATATTACTGGCACAGGCTGGATAACGCTGCAAAGGTTTTCCCCGCAGTGCGAAGTTCCAGCAACTCCAGTGTGTTTCGCATCACCGCCAAGCTAGTCGATGAAATCGCCCCCTCCATCCTCACTGCAGCCGTAGAAAAGGCGCTTGCAGAATTGCCAACCTTTCACGTTAAGCTGCGCAAGGGCCTGTTCTGGTATTACTGGGAGAGAAACTTTCAGTCGCCCATCATCGTGGAAGATAGCACCTATCCTCTGCGACGTATCGATAAGCGGCAAAGCAACGGTTTTATGTTCCGCGTCACCTATTATGGCAGAAAAATTAACCTTGAGATATTTCATGCGCTTACCGACGGTGCAGGTGCGATGGTGCTGCTCAAAAGTATCGTTTACTTTTACCTCAAGCAGTGCCACCCCGATGTTATAACCGTGAATGAGCTGATTGCAGAAACCGGTTTTTCGCAGCATGCGCTGGATGAAGACAGCTTTTTGCGCCTGCGTAAGGGCAGCAAGCGCTCCAAATCCCCTAAGGTGGTGCCTGCGTACCAGATGAAGGGGACACGCTATTTTGGTGAGCGTGTGGATGTAACGCAGGGGATTTTGCCCACAATGGGTGTTGTTGCGCTTGCCAAGGCGGCGGGGGTTACCGTCACGGTGTACCTCACTTCGCTGCTGATGTATTCGATTTATCAAAACAATTATAAATATTATGCCGAGGATAAACCCATTGTATTTTCGGTACCGGTCAATCTGCGCGGCTTTTTTCAATCCAACACCATCCGCAACTTTTTCTCGTTTGTAACGGTATCGCTTAATTTTTACGAGCAAGATTATACCTTTGAACAGGTGCTGGAAAGCATCTCACATCAGATGAAGGATGCGCTTAAGGTAGAGAACCTCACAGAAAGAATTGCCTATAACGTAAATGCCGAGCGCAATCTCGCTATTCGCTTTATCCCGTTGTTTCTTAAAAACATTCTTCTGCGCGCCATTTACAGCAGGGGGGAGAAGGGCTACACCAGCACTATCTCCAACCTGGGGCAGATTAAGCTGCCTCAGGAGCAGCTGCCGTTTGTGGAGCGCTTTGAGTCGCTCAACAACCTCACAAAGCACCAGTGCTTTAAGGTATGCCTGTGCTCGCTTCGCGATTACATGACAGTGTCGTTTGTATCGGGGATGGAGGACAAGGACGTGGAGCGGTATTTCTTCCGTTTCCTCGCGGAAAAAGGGCTGGATGTACAGATTGCTGGCAACAAGGGGGACGAAGATGAAATATTGTGAAAACTGCAAGGTGACGATTCAGAATGATTTGCGCTGCTGCCCGCTTTGTGACAGCGAATTAAGCCCTCGTGACGAGCGTTTTGAGCGGGACTTCCCAACGGCTCCCGCTACACCGGAGGCCAAAAAGTTTACCAAGCTGCTGATTTTTTTATCCGTAGTGGTGGTGACTGCCTGTGTTATCATAGACATTTTTACTTCAAAGACGATGCACTGGTCGGTGATTGTAGCGGTAGGGCTGCTCTATTTGTGGCTGAGCATACGCTTTATTAAAAAGTCACGCCGAAACATCGGCTTGCTCGCGCTGATTCAAATTTTCGGCATTTCGTTTCTTTCCTTTGCCATCGATTCGGCGACGGGCTATTACCAGTGGAGCACCAACTACGTGATCCCCTTTGTGTTAATCTCTGCCGCCGGGCTAATGAGTGTCGTACTGCTGTTCCGTCCTAAGCGCTTTCGCGACTATATTCTGTACCAGCTTGGCATTTCGGTGCTTGGCATTGTGGTATCGTTGGTGTCTCTATTCAGCAAAAGCACCGTTGCATGGACCAGCATTGTAGGGGCTGCTTACTCGGGGCTTACCATTTTAGGCATCATCTTTTTCACTGCACGCAAAACACGTCACGAGCTGAAAAAGCGCTTCCATTTCTAGTGTGTGTAAATTGCATTAAAACGGCTTTTGCCGTCAGGGAGGTTAAGAAATGTCCTATATTATCAAAAGTGACCAAATTTATTATGACCGCAAGCTGCGTCCGGCCGCGATTCAGGTCAAAGGAACTGCAATTGAAAATGTACTTCTCAGCGGTATCCCCGCCGACGGCGAAGTGATCGACCTTACCGGCTACCGCGTATTGCCCGGTTTGATTGATACCCATATGCATGGCGGCAACGGCTTTGACACCATGGATTGCAAAGAGGAATCGATCGAGGGTATGTCTGATTACCTTGCAACCGTCGGTGTCACCACATTCTTCCCAACCACCGTCACCTCATCGCTCGAACGTACGAAAAAAGCGGTAGAAACGGTTGCTAATTGCAAAGACCGCGGAGTTGGCGGTGCTAAGATTGCGGGTATTTTCCTGGAAGGGCCATACATCAATAAACAGATGAAGGGCGCACACCCCGAGGAGTTTATTGTTGACATCAGCCTTGAGCACATCAAAGAGGTGATGGAAGCGGCGAGAGGTAACGTGCGCACAGTTGCGATCGCCCCCGAAAAGCCGGGTGCGGTTGAGACAATCGAGTACCTCAAAGAGCATGGTGTCACCGTGGCAATTGGCCACTCCAACGCTACCTATGATGAAACACAGGCGGCCATCAAGGCCGGTGCGCGCGCATGCATCCACATCTACAATGCAATGCGTCCGCTGCACCACCGCGAACCGGGAATTTTAGGTGCATCGCTTACCACAGATGGCTTTGCCACAGAGCTGATCTGCGACGGTATCCATGTTCACCCGCGCTCAATGGAAATTGTCACCCGTTGCAAACACCCCGAGGATGTCATCCTCATCACCGATTGCATGTGTGCGGGCGGTATGCCCGATGGCAAATACTACCTCGGTGAGCTGCCCACCGTTGTTGAAAACGGTGTTGCCCGCACCGAAGAAGGCGCGCTTGCAGGCAGCACGCTTAAATTAATTCAAGGTGTAAAAAACACAGTTGATTTGATAGGCGTTCCGTTTGAAACAGCCATTCGTTATGCCACCGAAAACCCCGCCCGCCAGCTGGACGTATTTGAAAAGACGGGCAGCCTTGATACAGGAAAAGCTGCGGATATTATTGCAATTGACGATGATTATCATGTAGTGTTTACCATGATCGACGGGAAAATTGTAATGGACAAACGCTGAGCATCGCCGCTATAAAAGGAGAGACAAGATGATTTCTGACTTGCTTCATCCTCAGCAGATACAACTTGGTGCAGAGGCTGCCGATTGGCAGCAGGCGGCGCGGTTGGCTGGTGAGGTGCTTGTCCGCTGCGGTGCAGTAGAGCCGCGCTATGTAGATGCGATGATCGAAACGGTAAAGACGGAGGGTGCCTATATTGTGCTCACAAAAGGGTTTGCACTGCTACATGCCCGCCCCGAGTGCGGTATCGGCCGCGAGTGCGTCGGTGTGATTACACTCAAAACACCGGTTGAGTTTGGCGCGGGGGACAAAGACCCTGTTGACGTGGCTGTTGCGTTTGCATGCCCCGAACAGGACGGACATGTGCTGCTGATACAGCAGATTGCTATGCTTTTGATACAGGATGGATTTTTAAATGCTTTGCGTGCCTGTACCACACCGGAAGAGCTGATTGCCGTGGTCAAACACTTTGAACGGTAGCCTTACATAAAAAGAGCGCTGTCTTATAAAAAAGACAGCGCTCTTTTTGCCTAGTTTTCCTGGTTGAAGCCTGAGCAGGCTCCCAGCTCCTGCAGACACAAATGCTTGCGCAAGCAGCTTTCGCATCTTGTTCCCGTTTTTTGATAGGAGATTTCTACAGGCACATTTTTCTCCACAACAGGGCAATATCGCTCGATGATGGATTGAAATTCGCCCAAAGACAATCGCCTCCTTTTACTGTTCTTGCATTTCTCACAGCACTATTATATGCCGAAGCAGCAAGAAATAAACCGTTCCTTTTTGCAAAACAAATTACCTAAACCGTATAAATCAGGTTATAACTGCCAATCATTTCCGCATACAATAAAACGAAAGGCGGATATAATATGACAGAGTTAATGGCCAAACTGAAAACCCTAGGAAAAGTAAAGCCTGACAAAACTCGTACAGAGCTGCAGGATGAGCTGATTGAGCTTCGCCGACAGTTGGATAGCATCGATTCCTGTTTTAATATGATTGGTGATAGCGATATGATTGATAGTCTCATCTACCAGCGTATTGGCTTGATGGCACGCTACGAGTTCCTAATTAAAAAAGCAAAGGAACAAAACATTACCAGTGATAGGATTCGCATTTCGCTTTAAGGGCAGTTTACTGTGGATGCCCGCGGCGAGGCAATGCTGAAAATAAAATGACAATTTAAGTGCGGTACTTCCGCCGGAACGGAGTGACAACATGAGTTCAACACAAGCAATTTTTTTGGTGTGCGGCATCATACTTGCAATACTGATGCTCGCGATTTATGCACGAACCGGAAAACCGTTTCGTTGTTTGCTTGGCACCGCCGTGCCGGGCGTGCTGTCGCTCGCGGTTATTAATTATGCGTCGTTTTTTACGGGTGTAGGGCTGTTAGTGAACGTTGGCACACTTTTTACTGCCGTATTTCTGGGGCTTCCCGGGGTAATTTCAATTTTTGTATTAAAGCTACTTTGGGCGTTGTAAGCCGGATACCACACAACATTTGCCGCAATGCCGATTCTTTGGCTTGCGGCAAACAGTATAACTGGGTATAATGGGGAATGGATTTTTATGAATCCATTTCCTGTTTTTTTATAGGCTGATTAAAAGGAGCGGTAATACGGACATGAATCAGGCAAAATTAAAGGATTTTGGAACGCTGAATCTGGGTGTACTTATAGTAGCGGCAGGAGTTTATTTTTTTAAGTTCCCCAACAATTTTTCCATTGGTGGGGTCAGCGGTATTTCGGTCATTCTTGGATCTATGCTAAAGGATTTTTCCCCGGGTACATTGGTTTTTATTCTGAATATGGTGCTGATGCTGCTTGGCTTTGCGGTATTCGGCAAGGGTTTTGGATTGAAAACAGCCTATGCCAGCTTTATGCTTTCGGCTGAAATTTGGGTGTTCGAGCGGCTGTTTCCAATGTCTCACCCGTTTACCGACGAGCCTGTGCTCGAGCTTGTGTTTGCGGTAATGCTGCCTGCAATCGGATCGGCAATTTTATTTAATATCGATGCTTCTACCGGCGGAACCGATGTAATCGCCATGATTCTCAAAAAATACAGCAATGTCAATATCGGGCGGGCGTTGCTGCTCAGCGATTTTCTCATCACCATTGCAGCAGGTGCCGTGTTTGGGGTGAAAACCGGGTTGTTTTCAATCCTTGGTCTTGCGGCAAAGGCGCTGGTGGTTGATTCCGTTATCGAGAGCATCAACCTGTGCAAGTATTTTACGATTATTACCTCAAGGCCAGATGAAGTCATCAACTTTATTGTGAAAAACCTTCACCGAGGCGCCACCAGCATGGATGCAAACGGAGTATTTACGCATGAGAATAAGACGGTCATTCTCTGCGCGGTACATCGTGCACAGGCAGTTCAGCTTCGCAACTACATTCGTTCGGTCGACGCCAAAGCGTTTATTCTCATAACAAACACCAGTGAAATTATCGGCAAAGGTTTTCGCGGTGTTGCGTAGAGAGCAAAAAATAAAGTACAATCAGCAAACAAAAAAGCTGCTCCGCAAAACGGAACAGCTTTTCTTCTTTTATAAAAATGCGACCAAGCATGTAAGCCGGGTTCTGTATTTGACAGCAATCTATCTACGATGGTCGTCGCCAACCACCTCCAGCCACCTCTATCGAGGGCGCGCAGGGCTACGTATTCGTCCTCTTTACACGGTGTTGCTCCGAATAGGGTTTACATGGCCGCACAGTCGCCTGTGCGCCGGTGAGCTCTTACCTCGCCTTTCCACCCTTACCGCTTACGCGGCGGTATCTCTCTGTTGCACTATCCCTAGAGTCGCCTCCGGCTGCCGTTAGCAGCTATTCTTGCCCTGAGGAGCCCGGACTTTCCTCGTACGCCACCTTTCGGTAACGCACGCTGCCATCTTGCTTGCTCGCAGTTTTAACAATTTTAGCGGCGAATCAATCGCCAAGGGGAACGCCGTTTGCATCCATATTAATGGTGCCGGTCAATATCTGAATGCCCTCAACCAACCCCCAAACGGCCGATACCATCGGGCCGACGCCGCAGGCAAGGCTGCCCACTGTGCCCAGCAAAAGCTGTGCGACTGCGCGGTTGGTGTAGCCAAGGTAGAAGTTGTGTATGCCAAGCGCACCCAACAAAATGCCGAGAAGGCCTGCCGCCAACTTCGATTTTTTTTGCACCGGAACACCGTTAACGGTGTAGGTGTTATAAGGCTGGTTCAGCGAGTAACCGCATTTTATGCAAACTGCTGCCAGCTCATCGGTTGGCGCGTCACAGTTAGGGCAAAAATGCTTGCCCTGCCCTGCAGGCACACCGCACTGTGTACAAACATTGGCATTGGGTAAAAGTGCCGCACTACAATTTCTGCAAAACATTTCTGAATTCCCCCAGTTGAATAATATTCTTGACCAGAAGTTTATTATACCATATCGGTTTGTTGTTGTCTAATACTTCTCAAAAATTTACTTTTACTGTAAAACACTGTCAAATATGAAATAAATCTATACAAATCCTGCAAAAGAAAACGTGTATTGGTCAAACATATCAGTAAAAAGGATAAAATTTGAATTGTAGAGAATGAAAAACTGCAACTTCTTATTGCATTTTTTATTAAGAAGGACTATAATTGAAAGCAGATGTTAGATAGGAGGAATTTTCATGCAGTTTAGAAGTGCGTATCTTCAGGGTGTATATGACAGTGTTTGCAAAAGAAACCCCCATGAACCAGAATTCTTACAGGCGGTTTTCGAGGTTCTCGAAAGCTTTGAGCCAGTGGTTGAAAAACGTCCCGATATCGTTGAAAAAGGTGTAATCGACAGGCTTGTTGAGCCTGAAAGAATGATTATGTTCCGTGTATCGTGGATGGATGACAACGGCAAGGTACAGGTAAACCGGGGTTACCGTGTGCAGTTTAACTCTGCAATCGGTCCCTACAAAGGCGGCTGCCGTTTTCACCCCTCAGTTAACCTTTCTATTATAAAGTTTCTTGGCTTTGAGCAAACCTTTAAAAACAGCCTTACAACACTGCCCATGGGCGGCGGTAAGGGCGGTTCCGATTTTGACCCCAAGGGCAAATCGGATCATGAGATTATGCGCTTTTGCCAGAGCTTTATGACAGAGCTTTCCAAACATATTGGCCCGGATACCGACGTCCCCGCGGGTGACATTGGTGTTGGTGCGCGTGAGATTGGTTATATGTTCGGCCAATACAAACGCCTGCGCAATGAGTTTACCGGTGTCCTCACCGGAAAAGGGCTTACCTTTGGCGGTTCTCTCGCAAGAACCGAGGCTACCGGTTACGGCTTGCTGTACTTCACCGAAGAAATGCTCAGCTGCATGAAAAACGATAGCGTAAAGGGTAAAACCATTGTCGTTTCCGGTTCGGGCAACGTTGCAATTTATGCAACACAAAAAGCGACCGAGCTTGGCGGAAAAGTGGTTGCAATGTGCGATTCGGGCGGTTATGTTTATGATGCAAACGGCATTAACCTTGATGTGATGAAACAGATTAAAGAGGTGGAGAGAGCCCGTATCAGCGAATACGCAAAACGTGTTGAGGGTGCTGAGTATCATGAGGGCTGCTCCGATATCTGGGGTGTAAAATGCGATATTGCGCTGCCTTGTGCAACTCAGAATGAGCTGGATGCAGACTCTGCCAAGAAGCTGATTGCAAACGGTGTTATGGCGGTTGCAGAGGGTGCTAATATGCCCTGTACCCCTGAGGCAATCGCCGCATTCCAGCAGAATGGCGTTCTGTATGCACCGGGCAAAGCCTCTAATGCAGGTGGCGTTGCGGTTTCCGGCTTGGAGATGAGCCAGAACTCTTTGCGTTACTCCTGGAGTTTCGAAGAGGTTGACGAAAAACTGAAGGGCATTATGAAAAATATCTTCCATGCCGCATATGATGCATCCAAAGAGTTTGGTTTAGAGGGCAACATTATGGCAGGTGCTAACATTGCAGGCTTCTTAAAGGTTGCAGCTGCTATGATTGCACAGGGCGTAGCTTACTAAACAGCAATACTAGAATCAACTACAATTTGTTGCAAAGGGGCGCGAATAGCGCCCCTTTCTTGTTACCTGCGCTTGACGGTCACACAGTAAAGTGCTAAAATGTTGAGTAATGAGTTAATAATATAAATGAAATATAAATATAAGGTTGTGACTAAAATGAGCAATATCAAATTAGAACTTGCTAAAACGTTAAAAGCAAAACCAACCGATGAAGGAAAGCTTGGTTTTGGTGAAATTTTTACCGACCATATGTTCCTTATGAATTACACCGAGGGCAAAGGCTGGCATGATGCGCGCATTGTTCCGTATGGTCCCATTCCGATGGACCCTTCCGCCATGTGCCTGCACTATGGTCAAACCGTGTTCGAGGGCATGAAGGCTTACCGCACAGACGATAATCGTATCCTTATGTTCCGCCCCGAAGAAAACTTCAAGCGCCTAAACCAGTCCAATGACCGTCTGCAGATTCCTGCAGTTGATGAGGCGCTGCTGCTTGAGGGCTTGGAGAAGCTGGTTGAAATTGAAAAGGATTGGGTGCCTCACACCAACGGCGCATCGCTCTATATCCGTCCGTTTATTGTTGCAACCGAGCCAAAGCTGGGTGTAAAGCCTTCAGCAAGCTACCTCTACATGGTAGTGCTTTCTCCGTCGGGCCCTTACTACAAGAGCGGGCTCAACCCTGTTAGAATCTATATCGAAACCGAGTTTGTGCGCGCTGTTAAGGGCGGCACCGGTGCTGCAAAATGCGGTGGTAACTATGCGTCGGGCTTGAAGGCACAGGAGATTGCGCACGAGCAGGGCTATTCGCAGGTTCTGTGGACAGACGGTATTGAGCACAAATACATTGAAGAAGTCGGCGCTATGAACGTGTTTTTTGTTATTGGTGACGAAATTGTTACCCCCGAGCTGGTCGGCTCCATCTTGCCCGGCATCACCAGAAAATCCTCCATCGAAATGCTCAGAGGCTGGGGCTACAAGGTTACAGAGCGCAGGCTGTCGGTAGAAGAGTTGGAGAATGCTTATCGCGAAGGAAAAGTGAAGGAGGCATTCGGCACCGGCACCGCTGCTGTTATCTCTCCCATCGGAGAGCTTAAGGTAGGGGAGGACGTTATGATCTTTAACGAGGGCAAAATTGGTGCCATCTCCCAGAAGCTGTATGACAATCTCACCGGAATCCAGTATGGCAAGCTGCCCGACACCCACAATTGGATGGACGAGGTATGCAAAGGGTAACCCATCATTGCAAAGCACTGAAATTTTGCTATAATAAAAGCGACGGAAATTCCGTCGCTTTTTTCAGTCTATCAGCATAAAATAAAGGTTGTGAACCATGTCAAGAACGATATCTTTTTCGATTAAGCCGCAGTTTGACGGGATGAAAATCTACGATTATCTGCGCAAGGAACAGCACCTCAGCTATCGCCTCATCACTTCGCTCAAGCACATCCCCGAGGGCATTGAGCTTAATGGTGTGCACGCACGGACGATCGATCATGTCAAAACGGGGGATATCCTCTCGGTTACGATGCCGCCCAGTGAAAACGACAGTGCAATATCAGATATTTGTGTGCCCATAGTATACGACGACGAGGATGTGCTCATCTACAACAAGCCTGCCGATATGAACTGCCACCAGTCACGCCGTGTGCAGAACGATACCCTTGCCAATGTATTTGCGGGATACTGCCAACGGCAGAACCTTGAGCTTACCTTTCGCTGCATTAACCGCCTTGACAAAAACACCTCGGGGCTGGTGATGCTGGCCAAAAACCAGCATGCGGCGGCGCTGCTGAAAAATGCCGCGCAAAAGGAGTACCTTGCGCTGGTGCATGGTGTGCCTGCAAAACGAAGCGGCACCATTGATGCACCCATCAGCCGCATCAATGATGTTTACACAAAGCGCCAGGTGGATGAAAACGGGCAGCCTGCTGTTACGCATTACGAGGTGCTGGCAGTTGGAGAGGGCTTCAGTCTCATCCAACTGCGGCTGGAAACAGGGCGCACTCATCAGATACGGGTGCACATGGCGTCCATTGGGCATCCGCTTGCCGGTGATGATATGTATGGGGGAGATCACTCGGTTATTTCGCGTCAGGCACTGCACTGTGCCCGTATGACTTTTATAAGCCCTATCAGCCGCAGGCCGGTTAATGCGACCGCACCTTTGGCAGAAGATATAAAACTTGCCCTCACAGCTGCAAGAATATACAGTGATTATGAATAAAAACAAAAAAATAATGAATAAGTTTGCAAAAAACACTTGCTTTTATGTAATTTGCGTGTATAATAAGAAACAGTTCAAGTAATAAATGCGATTGATACATGATTTTTTGGAGGGTATAATAATGAAAAAGATAATTGCATTGGTGCTCGTGGCAATGATGACAGCTACCGCATTTGCAGGCTGTGCATCAAAACCCGCAGAGTCCTCTTCTGCTCCGGCAGGTTCTTCTGAAGCTTCCACAGGGTCCTCATCCGACGCTGCTTCTTCCGCAGCTGCTACCACCGTTGAGGAAGGCAAATTGATTATGGTAACCGAGGCTGGCTTTGCCCCTTACGAATACTACGATGGCCAAAACGTTGTAGGTGTTGATGTTGACATTGCAAAGGAAATTGCCGCCGCTATGGGCAAAGAGCTTGTCGTCAAAGACATCGCGTTCGATTCTATCATCCCCGAGATCAACGCAGGTAAGGCCGATTTCGGTGTAGCTGGTATGTCCATTACCCCTGAGCGTCTCGAAACAGTTGACTTTACCATTGAGTATGCAACTTCCAAGCAGGTTGTGGTAGTGAAAAAAGACAACACCGCCATCAAAACCCCTGAGGATATCAAGGGCAAAAAAGTAGCGGTTCAGCTTGGCACGGTTGCCGACATCGTGGTCAGCGAGGATTACCCCGATTGTACACTCATTCAGCAGAAAAAATACCTTGCTGCAGCGGAAGATGTAAAATCCGGCAAAGCAGACTGCATTGTTATGGATGCACTGCCCGCAGAAGAACTGGTTAAGGAAAACCCCGAGCTGGTTATTCTCGAGCAGGAACTGTTCACAGATAAATATGGCATGGCTGTGAAAAAAGGCAATGCGGCGCTTCTTGAGCAGATTAACGCAGTTTTGCAGAAGCTGATGGATGAAGGAAAAATTGCAGAGTTCACTCTCAACCACACATCCAAATAGGTTCTTAATACACCTACAAAGGCAGCAGGGCGTTTGAAACGCTTTGCTGTCTTGTGCAGGTTTTACGGAAGGAAGCGAAACATTGGAATTTTTACAGAACATAGCGCAGGATTTCTATAAGAATATCATTGCGCAGCAGCGGTATCTGTTTTTTTTAAACGGCTTAAAAGCAACCATTGCAATGGCACTCATCGCTACTGTCATCGGTGTTACCATCGGTGTAGTGATTGCTCTTGTAAAAAACAGTGCAAAAGTAAACAAAAGGCTGCGTTGGGCCGAAATCATCTGCAATCTCTATGTCAACGTAATCCGCGGTACTCCTGTTGTGCTACAGCTGATGATCATCTATTACATCATCTTCCGCTCCACCAACATTTCCAGCATTCTGGTTGGCGGCTTGGCATTTGGAATCAACTCGGGCGCCTATGTCTCAGAGATTGTTCGCGGTGGTATCGAGTCGATTGATAAGGGACAGATGGAGGCAGGACGCTCGCTGGGGCTCAGCCGTGCCCAGACAATGCGGATGATTATTTTACCGCAGGCAATCAAAAACATTCTTCCGTCTTTGGGCAACGAGTTCGTCATGCTCATCAAAGAGACCTCGGTTGCAGGCTACATCGGTATTCTTGATATTACCAAGGCGTCCGACATCGTTGCATCCAGAACCTACAACTATTTCTTCCCCCTTATGTTTGCCGCCTGTATTTATTTGGTGCTGACATTGGGGCTCAGCAAGCTGATCAGTATTCTTGAAAGGAGGATGGAGCAGAGTGATAACCGTT
>NZ_DALZQO010000001.1:282757-318789 GCF_032017025.1 Hydrogenoanaerobacterium sp. | reverse complement strand
CCGTTAAAGGACTATACAAAAACTTTGGCAGTAACCAGGTGCTCAAAGGTGTTGATACTACCATTGAAAAAGGGGAAAAAGTGGTTGTCATCGGTCCGTCCGGTTCGGGCAAATCCACCTTTTTGCGTTGTCTTAACCTTTTGGAGCAGCCTTCACAGGGTGAAATATGGTTTGAGAGCCGCAACATTACCGATCCAAAAACCGATATTGACAAGGTGCGCCAAAAAATGGGCATGGTGTTTCAGCACTTCAACCTCTTTCCGCACCTTACCGTAAAAAAGAACATCACGCTCGCACCTGTTAAGTTGGGGCTGCAAACACAGGAAGAGGCAGATGCCAATGCAATGCGCCTGCTTGAGCGCATCAGCCTTGCGGACAAAGCGAACAGTTACCCCAACATGCTTTCAGGCGGACAAAAGCAGCGCATTGCTATTGTTCGTGCACTCGCTATGAACCCCGAAGTGATGTTGTTTGACGAACCAACCTCCGCGCTCGACCCCGAAATGGTAGGCGAGGTACTTGAGCTGATGAAGGAACTTGCGGATGAAGGCATGACTATGGTGGTAGTCACCCATGAAATGGGCTTTGCGCGAGAGGTTGCAACCCGTGTGATGTTTATGGATGAGGGGATAATCAAAGAACAAAACAACCCGCAGGAGTTTTTCTCCAACCCGCAGAATGCACGCCTGAAAGATTTCCTCGCAAAGGTTTTGTAGAACGAACGGCAGTACCATTACTGCATTATTAAAAAGCAAGCCTCCTGTTATTTTATCAGGCGGCTTGCTTTTTTGCATTTACAGCCAGGGCCTATCACAATAAAAAGGGCAGGTGTAGCTTTTGCGAGTGTTACCGCTCCGTAACATTTCTATGAACAACCTTGAAAAAAGTGACGTTTTGGTGTATAGTAAACGATAGCCATATTTTCGTGCATCGTTTCTGTGTTGCGTTGCAACAAGGCTAAAAAAGAAGGATAGTTGAAAGGAGCCGATGCCATGCCTACAAAAAGTAAGAAAAAAAGTAAGAAGCAGAAACACTCTGCTCCGAAAAAGGCAACCAAAAAAGGCATGCTTTCCGTACCGAATTTTCTAGACAGCTTAGATATTATACTGGATAAATTATATAGATTAGCCTATTACATGGGGGCACAGATGGTTCGGTATGAACGCCGCACCAGCCGTCGCCTTGAGACTTGGTTTAACCGTTTGCGCGATAAGCTTGCGGAAAAAAAGAAGAAACGCCGTGCGTCTTTTGCGCGTTATATAAAAACAATCGTTCGCGATGTTGTAACGCCTATTGTCACCATTCGCTCCAGGTTTTCACAGTATGGCGAGCGTATCCGCAAGGCGAAATCCTTTGGCAAATCTGAGGCAACCGCTGAGTTGTTACGCATTGTATGGGAGGTCATACTCCTTAATCTGCATGTAATCAGCAATATTTTAAACTATGTCGCACCGGTTGCTGCCGTTATGGTGCTTGTTGTTACAATAAACCATTTCAACAGCCTGACTTTTGCGCTTTCAGTTAACTATGGTGGTAAGAATATTGGTTACATCAGTGATGAATCGGTATTTGAAAATGCGGAAAAAGAAGTAAAAAAACGTATTATCTATGAAGATACCGCTCCACCCATAGCATTATCCAAAAGTAATTCGAACGTATTGGCGGAATATGTAAGTGCAGACGGAGAAACCCATGAGCCGGCAAGTGAGGGGCAGCAAGCTGTTTCTATGCCTCAGTACACACTTGCGGTGGTAACCGAAGATCAGCTTGTGAATGAAAGCGCGCTTACCGACCGCATTATTCAGGCAAGCGGCGGTGAAATTACACAGGCAAGCGGCCTTTATGTTGAGGGCGATTTTAAAGGCGCCTCCACAAACCCCGAGCTTATACTGGATGCAATGAATGCGATGCTTGACCAATATGATACCGACAGCGAGAATGAAACCATTCAGTTTGTGAACAAGATTGAGCTCAAGGACGGCCTATACCCCGTGCAGTCGCTTAAAGATGTGCAGACGATTAGCAGCATGCTCAGCGGCAATGTATCGGGCGAGAGCTACTATACCGTTGTTGCGGGCGATTCTCCGTCGCTGATTGCCGACAAGACCGGTGTTCCGCTCAAAGAGATTACCGCGATGAACCCTGACCTTACCGATAATTTTCTGCCGGGTAAGCAGCTGCTGGTATCGCGTTCGGTGCCGATGATGAAGGTACAAGTCATCCGTCGCGAAACCTACGAGGAGGATATCCCTTACGATACTGAACGTGTGGACAACGCCAAGCTTCTCAAGGGTGTCGAGCAGGTAACGACAAAAGGTGTTAACGGAACGATGAAAATTGTCGCCGATATCACCTACATTGACGGAGTTGCGGTAGAAAAAAACATCGTCAATGAGGAAAGAATTTTAGAGCCAAGAAATGAGGTTGTTGCGGTTGGTACCAACGTACCCAAGGCAACCGGCAACGGTACCTCCACAGGCGGCTTTATCTGGCCGGTTGTGGGCAGCTACGGCTACAATTATATTTCCTCTCCCATTTGGGGCTATCCGGGCCATACCGGTACCGACATCGCAGCCCGCAGCGGTACACCGGTGGTTGCGGCTATGAGCGGCAGAGTGGTAACAGTGAAATCAAACCGTTATGGTTATGGTAAGCATGTTATTATTGACCATGGCGGCGGTATTACCACGGTGTATGCACACAACAGTGCGCTGTATGTCAGTGTGGGCCAATATGTACAGCAGGGCCAAACCATTGCGGCTGTGGGCCGTACCGGTAACGCAACCGGAAACCATTGCCATTTTGAAATTAGGCAGAATGGTGCTTACCTTGACGCAAGGAAGTATATCGGAAGCAGAAGTCCGTATTAAAAAACAGGGAAACCCTCATTTTAACAGGTGAGGGTTTTCTTATTTTTCACAAATGTATTACAATTTGGGTAAAATTGAATTGTGCATCTTGCCAAAATTAGACACCCGTGCTATACTGTGTTAGGTTTTATACAGATAATATGGTTTTTGGCTTATTGATGCGTTTTTCAGCCAAAAATTTCGACAAAACGAGCCAAAAACAGCAGCCAGTAAATATTGCTGTACTCAGCTTTTATTTTAGGGTAAAAGGTGATATAATATTACTGTTAAAATGAACTGAAAGACAACGCAAAAAGGCGGCAATGAGGCGGCCTTTTTCACTGATTATTCACTTTTATTTGAGTATCATATATAAGGAGAGTGCCGCATTGGAAAAATTTGTTGTTGAGGGCGGCGTCCGTTTACAGGGCGAGGTTGAGATAAGCGGAGCAAAAAATGCAGCGGTAGCCATTATTCCGGCAGTAATTTTGGCGGATGGCCCCTGTATCATTGAAAACATCCCAAACATCAGTGATGTATCCATTCTTTTTAAAATTTTAAGCGAAATGGGTGCAAAGGTTCGTCCCATCAACCGTTTTTCGGTTGAGATCGACGCTACCCAAAACATTTCCCCAACTGTGCCATATGAATTGGCACGCAATATGCGTGCGTCCTATTATTTTCTGGGCGCACTCCTTGGTAAGTACAATAAGGCTGAAGTTTCTATGCCCGGCGGCTGCGATTTTGGCGTTCGCCCTATCGACCAGCACATTAAAGGCTTTGAGTCGCTCGGTGCAACTGTATCGGTCGACCATGGTATGATCGACGCAAGGACAGAGTATTTGACAGGCGGACATATTTATTTTGACGTGGTCTCGGTTGGGGCTACCATTAACGTCATGCTGGCGGCGGTTAAGGCCAAAGGCCTTACGGTTCTTGAGAACGTGGCGAAAGAGCCGCATATCGTCGACCTTGCAAACTTTTTAAACTCCATGGGTGCGGATATCCGCGGCGCGGGTACCGATGTCATTAAAATTCACGGTGTAGATTTTTTACGCGGTACAACCTATTCTATCATTCCTGATCAGATCGAAGCGGGCACTTATATGGTGGCGGCCGCGGCGACCTGCGGAGATGTGCTGATTAAAAATGTAATTCCCAAACATTTGGAATCCATTACAACGAAGCTTTTAAAGGCAGGAGTAAATGTAGTGGAATACGACGATTCTATCCGTGTCAGCCGTGACGGCGCACTGGAAAAGATATCGCTGAAAACCATGCCTCATCCGGGTTTCCCCACCGATATGCAGCCGCAGATGACTACTTTGCTTACGGTTGCAGCCGGTACCAGTATTGTTACCGAGGGCGTGTGGGATAACCGCTTTAAATATGTGGACGAGCTGCGCCGTATGGGTGCGAGCATTCAAGTGGATGGTAAAGTAGCAGTGGTAGAGGGTGTTTCGTCGCTCACAGGAGCGCCGGTGAAGGCGACTGATTTGCGTGCCGGTGCGGCAATGCTGATTGCGGCGCTGATGGCTCATGGTACCACCGAAATTGAAGAAATTCACCATATTGAGCGTGGCTATGAGGATATTATTGAAAAGCTGCGGGAACTCGGTGCAAACATAAAAAAGGTTGAATTTGCCGATGCACTTATAGAGAAAGCAATCTAAGCTTAGAAAGGCACTTTAGAAGTGCCTTTTTTTGTGGAGAAAGGAAATTTAAATTTTATGGCAAGATTTTTTACCATTGCAAGCGGCAGCAGCGGAAACAGTGCATATATCGGCAACAGCGATGCAGGCATTCTTGTCGATGCGGGTATCAGCTGCAAGGGTATTGTGACAGGGTTATGCCGGCATGATATCCCGCTTGAGCAGGTGAAGGCGATATTTATTACGCACGAACATATCGACCATATCCGTGGACTCAATGTGCTGCTCAAAAAGCGAATGGTTCCGGTGTTTGCAAGCGCACAGGTGCTCGATTTTTTGCTTGCGAATGACTGCGTTCCGCCTGCGGCGCAATTAGAAGCGATTGATGGCGGTGCAGTGTGTGTGGCTGGTATGGAAATCGCAAGTTTCCGTACCTCACACGACAGCGTACATAGCCTTGGTTACCGCATTCATACAGCAGATGACCGTCTGATTGGCATCTCAACCGATTTGGGTTTTGTGAGTGATGCCGTTAAAAATGGTATATGCGGCTGCGATTTGGTGCTGATGGAATCCAACTATGAGCCTAATATGCTGATGAATGGTGCTTACCCGTATTACCTGAAAAAACGCATTGCAGGGCAGCAGGGGCATCTTTCAAACGAAGATTGTGCCGCCCTATTGCCGGAGCTTGTTCAAACAGGCACGACGCGCATTGTTTTGGCGCATCTCAGCAAAGAGAACAATATCCCTGACCTTGCGTATCAAACGTCTTTAAACGGGCTTACAGCCGCGCAGATGGTGGAGGGCGATGATTTTATTCTGACGGTTGCCAAACGCAGCGAGGCGGGCGAGATGATGGTTCTGTAGGAGTGTGGATATGTTAAGCATTACAGTAATCTGTGTTGGAAAATTGAAAGAAAGCTACCTTCGTGAAGGCTGCGCGGAATACGTGAAGCGTTTACAGGCGTTTTGCAAAATTAGTGTAATTGAGGTTGATGAAGAGCGCTTGTCCGATAATCCTTCCGCTGCGCAAATTGATGCCTGCATTGAAAGCGAGGGCAAACGCATTGCTGCAAAGCTGCCAGCAGGCGCTTATCTGATTCCAATGTGCATTGAAGGAAACCAGCTTTGTTCGGTGGAGCTTTCACGTACGATAGATAAAATAGGAATCAGCGGTAAAAGCAGTATTGTATTTCTTATCGGCGGCTCACATGGTTTGTGGGAGGAACTCAAAGCAAAGTCACAGCTGCGCCTATCCATGTCGAAAATGACGTTTCCGCATCAGCTTGCGCGTATGATGCTGCTGGAACAAATCTATCGTGCTTTTCAAATTAGTGCAAATGGAAAATACCATAAATAACGAATTTGCAGATATTTTTAATTTTTTTGTAAAACCCCTTGCTTTTTTGAAAAATATTAGGTATAATAATTAAGCGCTCTGTAAGAGCAAAGCCACAACAGTTGGAGAGCTGGCTGAGTGGTCGAAGGCGCACGATTGGAAATCGTGTGTACGTTAATAGCGTACCTAGGGTTCAAATCCCTAGCTCTCCGCCAAAATGTCCTGCGTTTTCAACGCAGGACATTTTTCTGTTTATTTATGCTTTAACCTGAAATGGCTATTATATCTATAGACATAATGAGAAATAATTTAATAGTTAAAAGAGGGAAATTGTGAAAAATAGAACGATTAGAAATAATGCTTTCATCCTTATACTTGGCGTTATTATGATTGCCACTACATACCAATTCTTACATCTGATACCAATTGGGTTGGAAATTCTTGACCCAATTTCCACGATCTATAATCTTTTGCTTACTGGAATATTAGCGTTTCTGGTACTAAAAGATGAGTTTACAGAATGGTTTAAGCACTTCAGCATTAAATGGACAATAATATCAATCCCCGCGTTAGTCCTTACTTCGATGATTTGTGGTAAGATATGGCAGATGATTAGTGGTGGTAGTTTAACTGGAAATGCGATTAATTCTGTGCTTACATGGGAGTATGTAGGCACCCACGTACCATTTATGTTAATGGGAGAGGAATTACTTAGCATCACGTTACTCTTTGCGCTATGGAAGAAATTGAACTTTAAGTTTTGGCAGGCGTCATTAATCTGCGCAATTTTATTTGCATTTTGGCATATTGCTTCATATGGATACAATGTGCCACAGATATTAATTACTATCGTTGCTCCCAGGCTTATATTGAATTTCGCTTTTAAGAAAAGCAATTCGATATGGACAACATGGGTTGCACATGTGGCGTTTGATACAATTTCGTTTCTTCCGTTGTTATTAAAGTGAAAAACTTTTAGAGTTCTGCATTGGATGTTGTGAAGTTATCAATATTGCTCGCAAAGACCCTGCATAGATTTTTCTATGCAGGGTTTTCTTTTTTGATATACCTGCGTCAAAATAAAACTGCTTAGCATAAGAGTGGCATTGCTGGAAAATACGATACTAAGCTGATGGTCACATTGATATTCGAAACCACAGTATTAAAAATAGAATTTAAACCAATACAAAGATAAAGAAGAAACGCGGGGATTACATGAAGTATCCTCGCGTCTCTCTCTATATATTTATAATGAGTAAATGGAAGCAAAAGACGTTTCCTCTTAAAAGCTATTTTTACATCTGCCTCAATACATTAAGCAATATCTTTTAAGCCTTTAATAATGTCATCCAGACCTTCTTCAATATCACAAAGGCCCTCACGGATATCTCTGACGCCCTCGCAGATATTACATCTACGGATATCCTCCAAACCTTCGCAAATATCTTTGATTCCTTCACGGATATCGCGGATACCTTCTTCGATTTGCCTTATATTTTTACACTTGTTGACATGATGAAGATCATTTAAGCCCTCAATAATATCACAAAGGCCTTCCTCAATATCGCCAATTCCCTCACAGATATCTCTGACACCCTCACAGATATTGCCTCTGCAAATGTCATCGAGGCCTTCACGAATGTCTCCAATACCCTCACGAATGTCCTCTATGCCCTCGCGAATATCCTTTTTACCCTCATTATGATTGTTATTATCCTCATGGTGATTATCCTTGCATCCGCAATTTTCCATATTACGCATATAATACATCCTCCTGTCTTAATATCGCACCAAAGTTAGTGCAATATATTATATGATAGAATGAAAGATGTGTTTATATCGATAAATTTATTATGCATTTAAGTTTGTGATTGTGGTAATTTAGCTGTTAAAACTATAGGTTTTTAGTGATAAAAATGTTTTGTTTTTGTGATAAAAGATTATTCCAATAGGTATATTTAGCTTAGGTATTAATTAGAATTATTAAATTGATTTTAAAATTATCCTAACTAAGTGAGTGGTAGGGGCGGCTTCGCTTTTTTATTATCTGCAATCAAAATGAAAGCATAGTGACATTAATTTGATTACGACCTTGTGCTTTGGCTTTATAAAGGCAGTCATCTGCGCGTTTCAAGAATGTATCGTAAGTGTCTCCGCTGCAATAAAAGGTAACACCCATCGAAGCTGTAACGGTGATTCCGTTTTCAAAGGCGAGCTTTTCAATGGCTGATCTTGTATTTTCAGCCAGCTTCATTATTTCTTCATAGGGAATATCATCAATAAAGACCAGAAATTCTTCCCCACCCCAGCGTGCAGCTTCACCGCGGTTTTTTAACGTTTTTAATATTACCGCAGCCACTGCTTGGAGCACCTTGTCACCTTCCTGGTGTCCATAGGTATCATTAATCGATTTAAAGTAATCTATATCAATTAGCATGAGGCTGCATTGGGTTGGCGTTCTGGATTTGGTGCATGGAAGTCCAGCAAGATGCCTCTCTATTGTGCTTTCAATATGCATACGATTATACAGCCCGGTCAGACTGTCCGTGGTAGAAATGCACTCTAATTCACGTTGCTTATCCTCCAGTAAAAGCAGATAAAATTCACGACTCTTTTCGTAACCATAGAGTGTCGCAGACAGCATGATTAGACTGAACATAATATTGGCAATGCTGCGATATGCGATGGGTACCGGTGATTGAAAAAGCAATCCCAGAAAAACAAACAGTAGAAATGCGATGTTTATTCTCAGCCCCTGCTTGCTTCCAACCAAATAATAGGTAGTTACAGGTGGGCAGGCCATCCAAATAAGCGAATAATACTGGGTCTTTCCCCCAAAAAAAGAGATAACCGCCAGAACGTAGATGCCCGTGAGAATCAGCCAGATGGCCTTGCGCAGCGTGCTCGGCTGTAAAAGCAGCAGGTTAATGATAAACAAGGCGACCCAGCCAAAGGTTGTAGTGATGGTAAACAGGACATTGCCATTTATCAAATTATACAGTGCATATATCAACAGCGGAATCGCCAGAATTAGGCTCGAAGTGCGAATGTAACGAATAGCCTTAACCTCAGAGGGAATTGCACCCGCAGGAGGAGCCACCAAATATGCTAATACTTTTTTCAACTGAATAATAATTCCCCCTAGACGATCAGGATAGTATTTAAACGTAGTCTTGTACCATTAAGTTGCTTGCAGCTATTCTACAAGTTAAATGTTCCCATTTGTAATAGATACTGTACCACAAAACATAAAAGAAGCCAACTGCATTCTTTGCAATCGGCTTCTTTCTTAATTTGTTTAAGGTAGATGTATATAAGCGATACATCTGCTGAACTGTGGCTATATCCAACCGGAATATAATTACTTGGCAGGCAAAATCAAGTGCGTATTTTTGCATTATAAGGCATATGAACGATTCGGCTGAGAGGTTTCCAAAGAAAAACAGCAATGCCAAAATCAATCATGCTGTGGATAATGGTGCCGATTCCTACAAGAACAAGAACAGAAACGAGGTAGCCGTTTTTATAATAATTTTGCGACATACCTCCGCCAAAGTAGAAAAGGGTAACCACAGTAACCTCGCTTACCGCGTGTATAACCGCTAAAAGCAAACCGAACGCTACATTTCCGCCCAACGTAGTTAAAGTGTTCGGTCTTTTTTTTAGTACAAACGCTCCTATCATTGCAAACAGAACATGTGTCAAAGCCCTAAGTACAACAACAATTGGCAGGCCGGTAAACAAAAAGCCAACGGTAGTACCAATTGCCACAGCCAAAGCTACAGATGGCGAAATGAACAGAGCGATAAAGATTGGAACATGGCTTGCAAGCGTAAAGGAGGCAGGTTCCAAAACAATTTTGGGTGCAAACATGGGAATAACAATACCGATTGCGCATAATAGCGCTGCAATAACCATGCTTTGCAGTTGCGTATGCTGTGCTGTATTATATTTCATTTTAGAATACTTACCCTTTCAATAACAAAATAAATGTATCTTTACATGTGTCTTGACACTTAATTTTGTATTGTAAAGAAAAAACCTATAATTGTCAAGGGTAAATTATTTTATAAACAGAATATCACTCTCTTTTAATTGAGAGATAACCCTTTCATAAGCTTCTTCAGATGGGCAGGAGAGGGTATGCAAGTGCACTCCGCCAGTTAAATCACATAATGGGGATGCGCAATCTTTAGCAATCTTTTCTAAAAAGCAATCCGCATCATAGCGTGAAAATATATGCAATTGACCGGAAATTTGCCCGTAAACCGTGTGTTCTACAATAACATCAATCAGCCCGCAACCATTATCAACAATGGTGTACAATTCTTGGGCAAGGTTCTCTCTGTTGTGTTTGCACGCAATTGTGTACAAATAATCGTTCTTGCTAACGCTGTTATCGTCTAAAATATATCCTCGTGGGGTTGCTGATATGGCTATGTTGGCAGCGCGCAGCAATGCAATGTCTCCCACAATAATTTGGCGGCTTACCGCAAACCGGCTTGCAATCGCACTTGCGCTGATCGGCTCGGTAATTTGTTTTAAAATTTGGAGTATTCCCTGGCGTCTTTCTGTCGCGTCCATTTTCATCCCACCTACTCGTTTCTATCGGTATAATTCGCCGTTTTGGCGGTTGCCCCGTAAGGGGAGAGCCAAAAGCATTTAAGTAAAATATAATAACCGTATTACGGTTATTATATCATAAACCGGTCTTAAAACACAGTTTTGCACTTGCGCATGGTACAAGTTTGCTCGCCCTTGCGCGCAAAGACCGTTTCCAATGTGATAAAACATATGTTGTAATCCTAAAAAGCTGCATGTGTGGACAAAAGCAGAGGATGAAAGATTGGACACTCATTAGCTATCCGCCGTAAAGAACCGCCCGATCAAGCCTGTAAATAACTTGATCAAGTGGTTCTTTTTTGCATTGAGGTATTTTTTTACGGTTCAATATCTGCTTGTTTTTTTCAATTCCTTCGCAGTAAATGCAAAGTGTTATTTTATTTATTACAGTTATTTGGAAGTTTTGCAGTTTATACCGCAGATGACCTTGTTGGCAGGCGTAGCGGCACGTTCATAGTATATATGGGTACCAAACCCAAACTAAAAAGGAAAACAATAAAACAAGCAAGGAGCACTGGAGTTGATTTTCGAGAGAGACGCTGATGAGGGATTGCTTCTCTAGCCCGGTATAACGGGCGTACAATCGGTCTTTTATCGAAGTAACACAAGATAGACGTAAACAAAATTTTGCAGTCAACTGCAAAGGAGGGGGTTAGATGGTACCAAATGATTGAATTTATAATGCATTATTGGTTGGAGGTTTTATTCGGCGCAGCTCTCTCTTTTTTGGGGCTTGCCTACAAGAAGCTGGAAAGACGTATTAAAGAGCAGGACGCAATTAAACTGGGAATACAAGCTTTACTGCATGACCGAATAATCAGCCAATACAACTATTACAAGGATTTGGGTTACTGCCCAATCTATGCAATGGAAAATATCAATGCCATGTATCTTCAGTATCATGCATTGGGTGGCAACGGTATTGTCACCGAGCTGGTGGAACGTCTGAAAGATATGCCGGATAATGAAAAAGCAACGGAGGTAAAAGAGTTATGACGGAATTTACAACTTGGGCAACATTGGCAACCTATACGGGTGCTGTTGCAATGACGGCATTTGTTACGCAATTTACAAAATCGTGGCTGGATAAGCTTTGTAAGCTTCCCACACAGGCATATAGCTATATAGTAGCATTGATTGTGCTCTATGCGGCTTATTTTTTTACAGGACAGCTTGATGCATCCAACGCTGCTCTAATTTTGTTTAACGGTTTCATTGTGGCGGCAGCAAGCAATGGTGTATATGAGGGAGTCTCGCGCATTGTGGAGGCGATCACATGGCACAGAAATTAGTATTGCCAATTGATAAAAGCGTGTTTAGTGCGGGGTATAAAAGCCCCGCCTACCTGAAGCAGCAGGGCTACAATCATTACGGTGTCGACCTGTTCAGCGACGGCGACGGGCTTACCGTTTACGCTTGCGGCAATGGCACCGTAATAGCAGCGGGGATGGATGGCAATGCACTCAATCAAAGGCTTGGCAACTGCATTGTAATTGTGTATCAGGATGTTGAGCTGCACAGCGGTAAGGTGGTTGACCTCGCATGCCGCATGTTCCACTTTTCGAGCATTGGTGTTAAAGCGGGCGATAAGGTAACCAAAGACACCGTCATCGGGATGTACGGAAACACCGGAGGCACACTGGTAAACGGCAAGCCGATGGGATATCACCTGCACATCGAATTTGATACCGACGCCAAATACCCGCAGTACGCGGTGGGTATTTCGAGCAGCGGTAGGGTGATTCTTAAAGGTACTGTCGACAGTACAATCAACCCTTCGGATGTGTGGTATCTGGACAAAAACCAGAGCATTTGGGGCAAAGATGTCGGGTGGTACACCAACAACGACATTGAGCTGCCCACAGTTTACGATGAGAGCAATTCGGCAGAGAGTGAACGCTGCAAGGAATTGCAGGCGCGGCTTACCGCTGAGACCAAAAGGGCAGATAAGGCAGAACAGGAACGTGACGCATACAAAGTAAAATGCGAGCGTGCTGCCGAAGTGCTCACAGCAAAATAAAAAAAGCTGAGGGTGAGTATTCATCCTCAGTTTTTTATTAGTGTATTATAATTTGCAGCAGGCACTGCAAAAGCAGAATATTTTTTTGCTTTATTGGTAAACTATTTTTAAAACGCTAGGTATGTGTAAAAGCTGCCAAATGGATGAATTGGAGGATTGTAACCGATGGCTCAGGATAAAAACGATTTGTCAAAGTTGCCGATGATGGCACTGAAGGATATTCCACAGCCAAATGAAGATGCAAAAAAAATTACAGCATTGGTAAAAACGGGCGGGCGTGTCACCGGATATCAATTGTCGGACGGCCGTGTTATGGACAAAGATGAGGCTGTTCAGCTTGCCAGACAGGGTGGTATTCAGGGCGTTGGCATTTCTGCAAGAAATGGGAACGAGTATTTAAAATCACTCCCTGATGGAAGTGAAAACAACAACTTAGGTAATTTGCCGTCGATCTCACAATGATACAAAGTTGGCAGTACCACACAATTGACCGTAGAAGAAATACAAAAAGCGCTCCCCAATACAAGGAAGCGCTTTTTTTATTGTAGAAAAAATGCGAAAAAAAGATGGTATTTACTCTTCGCCTACCATGTTTTCAAGGCAGTTTATCAGGTCTTGCAGTGTGTATAACTTTACGTTTTGTTCTAAGATTGCATTTTTGAGATCTATCGGCAAAGATTCAAATCGGTCTGCCAATTTAGGGTCAATGTACGACATAAAATCACCTCAAGAATAGTATTTCCACTCATCGCTTATTTATAAAAAAGATGCAAATCAAACAGATGTAAAAGACAAGCCACTGCCAAAAAACAAAAAAATATTTTTGAAATGCTTGACAAAGAGATAACATTCTGTTAATATTCTTGTAATTTATTTATTCTTGAGAAAGGAGCATAACATTATGATGACACCGTTATTTGCCTCTGCAATTATTATAATTAACGTCGTAAGCGAAGTCGTAGTATCGATTATTTCGCTTATTTTTGTCGTCGTCGTCGTTATAATTAGCCGCAGGCGAAATGATGTGTCGTTTATGGATGTTATGCTACCTGTACCACAGGGGCAGTAGTATCTTGGGGCATAAAACCTTCGCCTGTATGCAGTATAGGCGAGGGTTTTTTATTTGTTAGAGAACAAAACCTTCGTCCGGTATTTTTACGCGGATGAAGGTTTTGTTTTTTTAAGGAGAGCTGAGTATGAATGTAAAAGAGGTCGAATCCGCAGCAGCGCGGCTAAAGTATATCGTGCACCATACCCCTATCAATTCGTCCAGAACATTTTCTCAAATGAGCGGCGCAGAGCTGTTTGTAAAATGCGAAAACCTACAAAAAACAGGGTCGTTTAAAGTTCGCGGGGCTTATAACAAGCTTGCCAAAATGTCAGAAAGCGCAGAGGTAACTTCGGTGGTATCCTCCAGTGCGGGCAATCATGCTCAGGGTGTGGCTTATGCCGCCAATGCCCTGCAAATGGAAGCTTCCATTGTTATGCCGCGGAGCACCCCGATTGCAAAAGTAGCTGCAACTGGTGGCTATGGTGCCAAGGTAGTTCTGCACGGCGACTGCTACGACGATGCCTACCAAAAAGCGGTGGAGATTCAGCAGGAAACGGGTGCTGTCTTTGTTCATCCTTTTGATGATGAGGATGTAATTACGGGGCAGGGAACAGTAGCGCTGGAGATTTTTCAGGATATCCCCACAGTGGATGCCGTGCTGATTCCGGCAGGCGGCGGGGGACTACTTGCAGGCATGGCGTTTTACATCAAGCAGATTAACCCCAGAGTAAAAGTGATTGGGGTTCAGGCACAGGGCGCAGATGCCATTGTGCAGTCGTTTCAGGCAAAAGCACATCGTTTCACCGAAACCTCGGTCACCATAGCGGATGGTATTTCGGTTAAAGTGCCCGGTAAAATTACAACAGAACTTATCAATCGTTATGTCGATGAAATGATTACCGTTACCGATGAAGAAATTGCCGAGGCCATCCTTCTGCTTTTAGAGCGCACAAAAATGCTGGTGGAGCCGGCAGGGGCTGTCTCCCTTGCAGCAGCCATCCATAAGAAGACCAATCTGGAGGGGAAACGTGCGGTAAGCGTCCTATCAGGGGGCAATATTGACGTAAGTTTTATTCATAAGATTGTCGAAAAAGGCCTCATCACCCGCGGACGGCAGCTGAAATTTGGCACAGTGATGCTGGATATTCCCGGCAGCCTGCAGCGTTTCTCCGGTATTGTGGCGGGCTGCGGCGCAAACATCATCATGGTTCAGTACGACCGTTTACACGCCGACCTAAGGCTTAACGAAGCAATTTTGCATATCGTATGCGAGGTGAGCGGCACAAAGCACGGGCAGGACGTCATTCGGCAATTGGAGCACAATGGATATAAGGTGTTTTTAGAATAGAAAGGGGAGCTTATTATGCAGATGACAGGCGCGCAAGTTTTAATTCAGGCGCTGCTCGATCAAGGGGTGGATATGATATTCGGATATCCGGGGGGTGCTGTGCTCAATATCTACGATGCCCTCTATGAAAGACGGGCTGAGATGCGGCATATCGTTACCTCGCATGAGCAGGGTGCCGCTCATGCCGCCGATGGATACGCGCGTTCCACCGGAAAGACAGGCGTTGTTTTGGCAACGTCGGGGCCGGGGGCAACCAATCTCGTAACAGGCATTGCCACAGCCTATCACGATTCGGTTCCGCTGATTGCAATCACCGGCAATGTGCCCACCGATTTGATTGGCAGAGACAGCTTTCAGGAGGTAGATATCGCCGGTATCACCAACCCCATCACCAAGCACAACTACATTGTCAAGGACGTTAATGAGCTGGCGGATATCGTAAGAGAGGCGTTTGTAATTGCAAACTCGGGGCGCAAGGGTCCAGTGCTCATCGATATCCCCAAGGATGTCACTGCCGCCAAAACAGAGTACAGCAAACAGCCGCTCTATGTTCCGCGCAAGAATCCTGTCCCTTCAGAAGATGACTTTTCGCTTGCACTGCAAGCCATTGCGAGGTCGCAGCGTCCTTTGATTTATGCAGGCGGCGGTGTTGTTTTTTCCGATGCTTCCAAGCTATTGGCGGCTTTCTCTAAAAAAATCAGCGCCCCGGTTTGCGTCAGTATGATGGGCATCTCCTCGGTTCCGTACAACGATATGCTGTATCTTGGCATGATTGGAATGCACGGAACCTCCACCGCCAACATCGCGGCGAGAGATTGTGATTTACTAATTGCAATCGGCAGCCGTTTTTCTGACCGGGTAGCCGGCAACCGCAGTAAATTTGCCGCCAATGCAGAAATTCTGCACATTGATATTGACCCCTCAGAAATTTCGAAAAATGTAAATGCCTGCCTTTCCCTCATTGGTGACGCACAGAACATTCTAAAGGTACTTACAGAACAGTGCGAGCAAAAAACCAACAGCGATTGGGTTCATAAGCTGCTTTACCATAAAGCGCATAACACGCTGCCCAATGCTTGCGATGAACACGACTTAAGCCCGCGCGAAATTATCACCAAGCTGCAAACGGTTGCCGGCGAGGATGCACTGATTGTCACCGATGTGGGTCAGCACCAAATGCTCACCGCACAGTATTACCCTTTTACCTCGCCTCGTTCGTTTATCAGCTCCTGCGGCCTTGGAACTATGGGCTATGGTATGGGCGCCGCCATCGGCACAAAGGTAGGTAACCCCCACCGCCCGGTGGCACTCATCACGGGGGATGGCAGTTTTCATATGAACTTAAACGAGCTTGCCGTTGCGGTATCCAATGATATCCCTATTGTTATTCTGATAATGAACAACGGTGTGCTCGGAATGGTTCACCAGTGGCAAAGGCTGTTTTATAAAGAGCGCTACGCATACACCGAAATTAACCGTGCAACCGATTTTGTAAAGCTGGCTGAGGCTTTCGGTGCCGTGGGTATGCGCCTTGATAAACGCTCGGAGATTGAGAGCACACTTACCACCGCGTTCCAATGCGGCAAACCATGCGTCATCGATTGCAGCATTGCAGTTAAAGAACGCGTGTATCCGATTATTCCACCGGGTGGTACCGAGCAGGATATGATTTTCAGTGATTAGAGAGGAGAAAAACCGATGCAACAGGGGGTTTTATCGCTTTTGGTGTCGAACCACTTCGGTGTGCTCACCAAGGTGACCGGCTTGTTTAGCCGTAGAGGCTTTAACATTAAGGCACTGTCAGTGGGGGAAACAGAAAACAAAGAGTTTTCCCGTATCACGATACTTACAGAAGGAGACAATGCACAGCTTGAGCAGATTTACAGGCAGGTATGCAAGCTGGAGGAAGTCAAAGCCGTCAAAATACTTCCAAACGATAAGCTGTTGGAGCGGGAACTCATGTTGATTAAAACAGCAGCCCAAAGCGACGATGCAAGCCTGCTTCGAATGCTCGCCGAGCATACTGCAAAGGTTGCGGCAGCACCGGACGGCAGTACTATAATTGAAGCAAGCGGCTCGATGTTTGAAATTGATAGGCTGATTGAGCAGATACACCCGTTTGGGATATTGGAGCTGAGCCGAACCGGAATTACAGCAATGGAGCTGTGCCAAAGCACCCTAGCGGGCGAGTGCACAGATGAAACAACAGGTAATTAAACTAAATATATGGATGGAGGATTTTCAAATGGCAAAAATGTTTTATGAGCAAGACTGTGACCAAAGTGTATTAAAGGGTAAGACCGTTGCAATTATCGGCTATGGTAGCCAAGGGCACGCGCATGCGCTGAACCTGAAGGACAGCGGAGTTGATGTGGTTGTGGGTTTGCGCGAAAACTCGGAAAACTGCGAAAAAGCAAGAGCGGCAGGGCTTACGGTTATGGAGGTAGCGGACGCCGCCGCTGCGGGAGATTTGGTGATGCTCTTGGTGCCGGATGAGCTGGCGGCTGACATTTACAAAGCTTCGGTTGCCCCCAACCTAAAAAGCGGTGCAATGCTGCTGTTCGCCCATGGCTTTAATATCCACTACAATCAGATTCTGCCTGCACCCAACTGTGATGTAGCAATGGTAGCCCCTAAGGGCCCCGGGCATACCGTGCGCTCTCAATACCTCGAGGGCAAGGGTGTACCGTCTCTGTTTGCGATTCATCAGGATTACTCCGGCAAGGCAAGAGAGCTTGCTATGGCATATGCGGCAGGTATCGGCGCCGGACGCGCAGGCATTATGGAAACTACCTTTAAAGAGGAAACCGAAACCGATTTGTTCGGAGAACAGGCCGTGCTGTGCGGCGGTGTCACCGAGCTGATGAAGGCGGGCTTCGATACCTTGGTTGAAGCTGGGTACTCGCCCGAAATGGCATACTTTGAGTGCGTACATGAAATGAAGCTGATCGTCGATTTGGTCAACAGTGGTGGCTTTGCTATGATGAGATATTCCATCAGTGATACCGCTGAATATGGCGATTACTGCACCGGAAAACGCATTATCACCGAGGAAACCCGCAAGGAGATGAAAAAGGTGCTGCATGAGATTCAGGATGGCACCTTTGCAAGCAAATGGATTTCTGAAAACCGAGCGGGCGGACGTGCTCACTTCCTTGCCACAAGGCGTATGGAGGCGGAGCATCCGGTTGAAAAAGTAGGGGCACAGCTTAGAAAAATGATGAGCTGGCTGAAGAAATAAGGGTGACAAGAATGAAAGAAAAAAGCGGTCAGGTAACGCAGGGGGCAGAACGTGCCCCGCACCGTTCGCTGTTTTATGCCTGCGGGTTCACAGAGGAGGAGCTGTCCCGTCCGCTCATTGGTGTGGTATCTGCCTACAGCGAGGTAGTGCCGGGGCACATCCATCTCGATAAAATCGCAGAAGCGGTAAAAGCGGGTGTGCGCATGGCAGGCGGTACGCCGATTCTGTTCCCTTCCATCGGCGTTTGCGACGGAATTTCTATGGGGCATTCGGGTATGTGCTACTCGCTCCCCTCGAGGGAACTCATCGCAGACTCCATTGAAACAATGGCGATGGCGCATTGCTTTGATGGCTTGGTGCTGATTCCCAACTGCGATAAAGTAGTGCCGGGGATGCTGATGGCGGCGGCACGGCTGAATATCCCCTCCCTCATAGTCAGCGGTGGGCCGATGCTGGCAGGCAAAAGCAACGCGCAGGATATCAGCCTTTCAAAGATGTTTGAGGCGGTGGGTGCGTACAAGGCTGGGTTCATTACCGGCGACGAGCTTTCGCAGCTGGAGCATAACGCTTGCCCGGGCTGTGGTTCCTGCGCCGGCATGTATACGGCGAACAGCATGAATTGTCTGTGCGAGGCCATTGGCATGGCACTGCCCGGCAACGGCACAATTCCGGCTGTTTATGCGGCGAGAATCCAGCTTGCAAAGCAGGCGGGTATGCAGATTATGCATCTTTTGGATTGGGCGATTAAGCCCAGGGATATTTTAACTAAGCAGGCGTTTGAAAATGCATTGGCTGTGGATATGGCACTGGGATGCAGTACAAACAGCGTGCTGCATTTGCTGGCGCTTGCCCACGAAGCGTGCGTCGATGTCGACCTAAACCTCATCAATCAAATCAGTTTGAAGACTCCTAACTTATGCCGGCTGGCACCTGCCGGAGATCATCATATTGAAGATCTCTACGCGGCGGGCGGCGTTCAGGCGGTTATGGCAGAGCTGGCTAAAAAAGGCCATCTGATTGCCGATTCGCTGACCGTGACAGGGCATACAGTCGGAGAGAACCTGAAAAATTCAGGTGTACCGGGTGCAGACGGCACAGTGATTCGTTCAATAGAACTGCCGCATTCCCTATCCGGCGGAATTGCAGTGCTGTGGGGCAACATTGCACGCGATGGCTGTGTTGTAAAGCAATCGGCGGTAGCACCCGAAATGCTGGTGCACAGCGGCCCCGCCCGTGTTTTTGACGGCGAAGAAGATGCCATTTCTGCGATTTTCTCGGGTGAAATTGCAGCGGGTGATGTCGTTGTTATCCGCTTTGAGGGGCCGCGCGGCGGCCCGGGCATGCGCGAAATGCTTGGGCCAACCGCTGCATTGGCGGGTATGGGCCTTGACAAGCAGGTTGCGCTCATCACCGACGGGCGGTTTTCCGGTGCATCTCGAGGAGCTTCGATTGGGCATGTCTCACCCGAAGCGGCGGCGGGCGGCGAAATCGGCTTGCTGCATGATGGTGACATCATCCGCATCGATATTCCCCATAACAGAATTGATGCCGAGGTTACACAAGCTGAATTTGATGAGCGGCGTGCAGGGCAAAATCCTCCCACGCACAGCCATCGCGGCTGGCTGGCGCGTTATGCAAAACTGGTCAGCTCAGCAAATACGGGCGCAGTACTATCCGAATAAATAAAAAAGCCATGCAAAGCTTTAACCACCGTGTTATAGGGAAACATTTTTAATTCAATAGTTTTGTTGCATTTGGGCAGACAGCTGAGTGAAAGCTGTCTGCCTTTTGCTATTCCTATGCCACGCCTAATTCCTTCTGTAGTGCCTGTGTGTCTGCTAAATCCAGTAATCCAACATCACGATAGTAGATTGTTACTTGCTGAAATGCCGTTCTCGAGTATCGTTGGGATTTTTCACCAACCACAATCTTATCAATAAACAGGTGGAGGATTTCGGAAGTCAGCTCCGGAATTTCGGGATATTGCTTGGCTTTGACTATAAATAAATCTACATTGGCAATGCTGCTTTTAAGCTTTTCCAGCTCTTTTTCTTTCTCTGGGATAGCAGTGGCTACTTCCTTTTGCTCATCAAGGTAATCTTGGCTTAGGGCACGAAATACTTCATTGGGTATTTTGCCCAGCACATTATCTTCATACAGCCGTTTGAAAAGTGCCTTTAGCTCTGCTTCACGATGCTTGAGCTTTACTATTTTTTGATACAAATTTGAAATATCACTTTGCACCTGTGTGGTGTTTTTCTTGTTGAGATACTTTCCAAATAAGCTTTCATGCGTCCGGGCAAGGTGAGTGACACGCCTTAAATCATCCAGCACAATTGCTTTAATGGCATCCTCTCGGATGTAGTGAGATGTACAAAAGTCTTTGCCGTTTTTGTTGTAAGTTCGGCATTTGAAATTATTGTAATTCTCACCTTTGGTGTGGGTGCGATAGAGGTCAAGCTTGTCCCCACAGTCCTGACAGTATAACAGTCCTGAGAAAATGTTAGGGTTGTCCATAGGTGTCGGTCTGATTTTACTCTCTCTTAACTTTTGGACGATATCCCAAGTTTCTTTGTCCACAAGAGCTTCATGGGTATTTTCAAAACGCACTTGCTCATCGGTTGGACGCACCACACGCTTCTTATTTTTATAGGACTTGGTGGTGTTGACAAGGCTGATGGTGTGTCCAAGATAAACCTCATTTTCCAAAACTCGTGTTACATTTTCAGAGTGCCACTTGTATGGCTGCTCCAAATTCAGCTTGGCATTCTTCTTCCCCTCTTTGCGATAATAGTAATGTGCCGGGGTGAGTATCTCACGCTTTTTTAGCTCTCGTGCAATCTGATTGGGACCTTTACCACCAACACAGAGAGAAAATATCAGCTTTACAACCTCGGCGGATTCTTCATCGGGAACAAGATGACTTTTAGGATTTTCGGGGTCACGCATATACCCGTATGGAGGCTTGCCACCAAGCCAAGCACCTGTTTCAGCTTTGGCACGCTTGGCTGCACGGATTTTACGGCTGCAGTCTTTTGCATAAAGCTCGTTGATTATATTTTTAAAAGGGGTAAAATCATCGTTGCCATACAGACTGTCAATGCCGTCACCGATAGCGATAAATCGCACATCATAGTTTGGAAAGACAATTTCGGTGTATCCCCAAACAGCTTCCCCCTTGGCAACAGCGATACTGAGCCACAGTGCGAGCCAGCTTTTACCCACCTTTGCTGAACCTGCAAGAAGCGTAAGTCCAATAGGAATTAAATCTTTGATGATGAACGGAATCTCTCTAACTTCTTTCGATAGTAATTCTTCTCCGGTGATGGTGTTAAACTTCTTCATTTGCTCTCCTTTCAAATAGATGTTGTAAGATTGACAGCTATCATCTATCAAAAGCATACAGCAACTATTGCAGGTTGTAAATAGATGTGGTACAATAAATTATACATTCTCTATTTAGAGAGTTTGCATTATCTATTTTAGTAAATTCTCTATTTTTCGTGATGCTATTGTCTATTGCAAAAACACTTTCTATTTCGTGTATTGCATCATCTATTTCATGTTTAAAGGGGTGAGCTTGTATGTTTACTTTTACAGCAAATTTTAAGGACAACGATATCTATTTGGAAGGCAAAAAAGCATTTGTTTCCAACGAAGTTTTAATAGAAATACTAAATTCCAAGGTGCCCAATTTAAAAGGCTGCAGAGAAACTTTAGTCAGGGAGCTGCCTCAGCTTGATTTGTTTGGGAATATGGAAATTTTCAGAATAGAACAATACAACTCCCATGTGCAGAAAGCACAGGGAGCAATGCGCCTTATAGATCAATATTTTAATCAGCTATCCATTGCCAACCATATTGCAAGCAGTAGTGAGCTACACGCTGAAAAATTAGTTGATGTATTGAACACAAAGCCTTGGATATGGGAAACAGGCGATACGGATGAAGTGGAGGACGAGCTTTTATACAGCGATGATTTTTCCAACGAATATGGATTTAATCATTATGTTGATACCTACTGCGGAGAGGACAGACATCATTTTTATATTACAAAATTTGAACCGTGGGATTTAAAAGAGGAGCTTTTTAATTATGAAATGTCTGCTGATTTAGAGACACTGAACACAGATATCAAAAATCTATTTGAGAGATATATCACTTTCATTGACGATATTTTGCGTGTAAAGGAAGTGTATGTTGATTTTATAGACAACTACTTAAATGCAGAGCATAAGTTTTTGGATAATAGTGTTTTGGCAGAACACTTTACCTCTTTTCTAAAAAAATATGAGAGCTTAAAAACAACACCATATTTAAACTTCACTTCGGGATACGGTATGTTTTCTCATTCTGTTTTGACAGATGCGAAAGGAAAATCAATTCTTTGTAAAACATATAAGTTCAAGTCGCTGGGAGCATTTTTATATTACGATTTATTTAGTGGCATCGAAACAAACTACCTGCCAAAGAAATGTGAGAACTGCAGTCAGTATTTCCTCATTCAATCTGGAAAGTATACCGACTACTGCGAACGCACTGCACCGCAAGACAGTACCAAGACTTGTCGAGAGGTTGGGGCAAGAAAGCGATATGATGATAAATGCAAAAATGACCCTGTATGGCAAGGCTATAACCGTGCATACAAGGCGCATTATGCAAGATATATGAAAAAGAAAATGACGGTTTCTGAATTTGAGCAGTGGGCAAGCTGGGCAATCCAGTGGCGTACAAAAGCCGAAAATGATGAAATTACCATTGAGGAATATTTGTCGGAGATTAAGAAATAGAACAAGGTGACGGTATGGCTGATACCGTCACCTTGTTCTTGTTTTAATATTTAATCCATGATACCGATCATTTTATTGATGTCCCCATCGCCGTCTACAAAGGTGCCACCGCCCATGCTGCCAATTTTGTTGCCGTTCTCGTACATTCCCTCGCAGTAGATAACCTCATTCTCGCCCATATCGTCTACCCAGCCGAAGCCTAAGAAGTAGCTTTGCTTTTGACCATTTACCATACGGGTATCTCCCATCTGGGGCTCACACGCCTTGGTTGTGATGGTGTTTTTTGATGGTGCATGTGTGGGGGTAGGGTTATCCCTTTGGGGACTGCTCTCCGTCAAAATTCCCTTGCTGTCAGCTGTAGTTGGTGGCTCAAAATCGGTTTCTGTAAGGGTGCTGTCATGTGATGGGTTTTGGGTGCTGATTATTGGGCTTTCGTCCGCAACAACGGTTTTATTTTCTGCGGGTGGGGTGTTATCCCTACTGCTCTCTGTAAGTGCTGACATGGGGCGAACGTCGGGCTGACTGGGTGGCATCTGAGACTTCTGTTGATACGCTGTTATCGTCAGAGAAAAAGTTGCAAGTGTGGCTGCTGTTAATACGATTTTAGTTTTCTTCTTCATCTTTCTGCACCTCCTGGGGCATAAAAGAATTCCCGCAGTTTTGAGAGTCTATCTCAGCACTGCGGGAATCGTAAGTTTGTAATTCAGTTGTTAGCTCAAAGCCTAATTTGAAGCCTTGGATAAAACTTGCCTTGCTTTGATAATTGCAAATCATTTGTAAGGTATCAATGATCCGTAGTAAAGCTTTTCCGTCTGCTTCTGAAAGTTTGCTGATCAAATCCTTATTGCTTTCTTCAACGGAAAGCATACGATTTGTAAAGTCTTGCTTGTTACAGAAACTGTGGTATAGGTCATCCAATCTTTTTTGCATAGTAGCACCCCCTTTATTAGTTTCAAAGGATACCACAGGCAGCTATAAATAGCTACCAAACATTTAATATAAAAGTATTGACAAAATTTTCATATTGGCTTATTATGATAGTGGACACTTATAAAAAGTGATTTAATTTTGATTGACACAACTCTGCTTTTGCTGTTAGCGCAGCAAAGCACTTTAGTTTATAGAATATTTCTATAAGCTTTAGTTGGTTGTGTTCTCAAGGATTAGATCTTTTTTTATAGGTGTCCTTTAATTTTATCCATTTTAAAATTAAAGGAGAATGAAAATGTTAGATTATAGCTTTAAAGAAACTGAAATTATGAAAATCGACTTACACAAAATGAAAGTTTGGGAGGCTGCGATTTATTTGAATAATAAAGTAGCCACCGCCCCTCTGGATATTAAAGAAATTATAGTAATTCATGGATACCATAGTGGAACTGCTTTGATGAATATGGTGAGGAAAGAATTTTACAATCCAAGAGTTAAGCGTAAATTCTTAAGTTTAAACCAAGGTGTTACCAGTCTAATTTTGCAATAGGGAGGGTAATGAATATGTGTACTATAAAAATAACTTGCATAGAATGTGGCAATAAATTTGAGATGACTGAACATGAAGTTGAGTTTTATAAGAAAAAAAGATTTGCCCCTCCCAAACGTTGTAAAATGTGTAGACAAGCACATAAATGTGATGATTTAGATACTAATAAGCTTGGGCTGAAACGAAATAGTTTTGGGGATCATATAAGAATTTTCGGCATGCCAGTAGATGTAAGAAATGAACATCCCCATGATGATTTGTGGTCTCAATATTATAAGAGGTAAGTGAGGAAAATATAATAATGACTTTAAAAGATGTATGGCATAAAGTTTTTGGAATTGGTTCGGTTATTGAGAAATTCGATGATTATGTCTTAATCAATTTTCATAATGTTGGTGAAAAGAAAATTTCTAATTCTGTGTGGGGAACTATATTGTTTTTGTCAATCGAAGATTTTAAAGATCCTGACAAGCAAAAGATTAAAGATAAATATAGCAAGTATCTACCAGAGCCAATAACTGTAGAGTCTACAGACGTCATCGTAGAAGCCGTTTCGACTAACGAAGATTTAATTAATGTTTTTAATTTGCCTACCATTGATGAAAGAATGTTGTTTGACAGTTTTGACGGGGTCACGAAAAGAAATACTGTTATTATACTCTGCCAGAAAATCAAAAGAGGAAACAAGCCATTTTTACGGATAATTGGCATTGATGTTTTTACTGGTAAGGTTGTAAATGTTGTTGACACCAACGGTAGCGAATACGGCTTACATAGTTATCATAATGAGTTTGCACAACTCAAAGAGCAAACGGTTATTCAAGCTGAATTCAAAACAGTTAAAAGCGAATTTCATCTTAATACTCTGCGAATTGTTAGTCCGATCCGTATTTTAGGAAAAGGCAATGTTCCAAAGTTAAAAGAAAAATATGAACAGCATTATCCTAAGATACCAAACTTCATTCATAACTTTGCTGAGGTGTTTGCGTTTTGTTCTGAGCATAAAAATTCACGGAGCTACTTTATGGTGAATTTTACTGGCACGCAGGTTCAACCACATAAAGATAGATACCAGTTAAAGATGGATAAATATTTTGTGGATATTAGGGATGTAAAATTTGATTCCAAGCAGAATGGGGATAAGTATTATCACGGTTGGACAGTTTTACAATGTGACGTAGACGCCAATGATGAGCTTCGGTTTTCAGCACAGCGACTAATTGGCAAGTTTTTGACTAAGGATGAATTCCAAAAATATAAAGCAGATCGAAGACTTGGATACTATGATAATGATTATTCTGCTTATGAGGATTCAGATTTTAGTACTGATGATTCTTTTGAATATGATGAAGAATACGAAGCTTATGAGAACGAATGTGTAGAAGAATTGGCTGAAACATACAGAGAATACGCCGGTGACATTTTAGATGACTATAGCGAGTATGCCGAAGATTGGGATGAAGAGGGCTATTATGATGAAGATAGATAATGTTTTTTATGGCAGCAAAGAAGATTGGTTAAATTCTAAAGAGTATGTAATAAGGGATATCTTTGATGATCAGTTTGCAGTCAATTTTGATCAAATTTCTATAAAAGAGAGAATTGCACAAGGTGAAAAGGTCTCAGAACCTGAGGTTTTCGATGAGACCGACCCATTTTAGGAGGAGTAAGCAATGAAACTACCAATGAGATTTAAGTATTACGATAACTGGGCAAAGGTTCCCATGATTATTAGCGGATTGCTGGCGGGTTCAGGGCTTTTATCTTGGTTTTTTAACTACGTATACCTTGAAGATGCACGGATGTATTATCAAGACAAGCTCAATGAATATTTACTGATAGGCATTCCAGCATTATGTTGCTTTGCTATTTTTAAATATTACAACTACCGAATTGAGCTAAAAGAGAACACAGGACTTTGGTCAATAGAAGAAAACGATAATTACATCAAAACTCATTTAGATGCTATCTTAGAGATTATCGACGATCCAGATATTAAGAAAAAGATAGCATCAAAGGTTTACTCTACAGAGAATCGATTGATACGGCTTGCCATTGTTGGACAACTTGAAAGCTCAATTAATGAAGAAATACGAAAGATTGAAGTGCTTAACGCCGCTCATGGGTTAGTGGACAAGCTTACAGAAGCAACGCAATCATCATTTTTATCTGATTTAAGGGAATGCAAATATGCCTATCAGATGGAGAAAGTAATAGAAAATTATACGAAAGAAAAGGAGATTTAAAATGTCTTTTGAAAAGAATTTACAAAAAATAATAGAAGCTTATGTGATAAATCCAGACGTTTATGCTTATGCCTACGCACATTGTGAAGAGTATAAAGTCTTTATAGACAACCTATCAGATGAAAATAGACGTAGATTTGACAAGGCTCGAACCGCCTTTAAAGTTTCTAATGGTGTTGATACTTTTAGAGCAGGTTTGTTTCATGCTGCTACTTTCGGAGTTTTTTATGGAGCCAAGAAGTTAATCAATATTAATAAAAAATCAAAATCAGAGCTAATTGCAGAATTGGTTGAGTCACCTGATTTTGTGGAAGTGTTTAGGACTTTTAATGATTCTGGATTGTTTGCGGACTGCAAAACAAATAATATTCAACTTGAAACATAGTGATAAAAATATTATAATAATTATAAATATTTTATGCAAAAACAACACAGGAAGCGTGAAGATATGAAACACATATATACTATTGGTTATACCAGTTTTTTGATTAATGACTTTATAGATACTTTAATAAGAAATAATATTACATGTGTAATAGACGTTCGTAGCACCCCTTTTTCACAGCATTATTCCGATTATAATAAAGATACATTGGAAATATCTCTTAGAAACAGGGGAATATTATATAGAAATTATGCACATGAATTTGGTGCTCGCCAAGAAAATAGAATTTTTTATTCAAATGAAGGTTATCTTGACTTTAGTAAATTTATTTCGTCTGAACAGTTTTTGGAGGGAGTGAATAAGGTTACAAAAGGAATTAAAAAGGGCTATGCTTTTGCGCTTATGTGCGCAGAAAAAGATCCAATAAATTGTCATCGAAGTATTATGCTTGGTAAAGGATTCAAAGAATGTGGTTTTACGGTAGAGCATATTAAGGCAGATGGCAAAATTGAAACACAAGGTGAGATAGAAAAACGCCTGTTAGATATGTATTTTAAAGATCGCCAACAGCTATCTTTGTTTTCTACAGCAAGTGATGAAGATGTTTTAATAAGTGAGGGCTATCGTAAGCGAAATAAAGAAATCGGATTTAATTTGGAGGACATGTAAATGAAAATTTACACAATCGGATTTACTAAAAAAACAGCACGTAAATTTTTTGAGTTACTCAAAAACAACGGGATTGACACTTTAATCGATGTCAGATTAAACAATACTTCTCAGTTAGCTGGTTTCGCTAAATCACCTGATATTGAGTATTTTTTAAAGGAGATCTGTGATATAAACTATATTCATGATAGCACATTTGCTCCTACTGATAAATTGCTAAAAGACTATAAAAATAAAAGTGTATCTTGGGAAGTATACGAACAAACCTTTGCAGAAATCATGAATTTAAGGCAAATAGAAGACTATATAAAAAATAAATATAATTTTTTAGAAGATAAAAATATCTGTTTGCTTTGCAGTGAGGACATTGCAGAAAAATGTCATAGACGATTAGTTGCCCAATATTTTGCAAGATTATTTAAAACATCGGTTAATCACTTATAAAGGAGGACATGCTGTGGAAAATGAAGTTATTATATTAACCTTATCTGAAAAATGGGGAAAGAAGTGTGTGGCTGCATACGATACAAAAACAGGAAAATTAATCAGACTTGTAAGTGAACCAGAGCATGGTGATGGACTTCCAACACATTACACCCGGTTTATTAACCTCCTTGATATTGTTAAAGTCAAAATAATACAAGATTGTCCTATTGAACATCAGAGCGAGAATGTTCTCATTGATTTGGCATTTGGACTAAGGAAAGTAGGAACTTTGTCCGATATCAATAAACTTGCATTTTTAGAAAACAAGAACTCAACTATTTTTGGCGACTATAAATACAAACTAAATGATGTTAGTCATTTAAACCATTCTCTTGAATTAATTAAGTTTAGTAAAATGACTTTCTCTAAAAATGAAAAGGGAAAGACAAAGGCATCATTTATACATAATGGAGCAAAACATTTAAATTACTCCGTAACAGATTCGCAATATTTTGTAGACCCCACCTCAGTTGATACTGGATATGCGATTATTAGTTTGCCTCCTTCAGATGATTTTACAAGAAGCGGCAATGGGTATTTTAAATACGTATCAGCAATATATTGACGCTGTAATAAAAAACCTCTACCATTTTCTTATGATTAGAAAGTGGTAGAGGTTTTCCGTATTCAGCTTGCGTTTCTTAGTTTTCCCTTGTGACACAGTCGCTTTATGCTTTGTGTGGTTTTTTTATAAAATAATTCAAATTACCAGGGAAATCATCAATTTATTACTTTGCTGTGACCGGAATATGAAATAATAAAAGTTATTCTAGGATAATAGCACCCATTTTGAATTTGATTGTATTAATATACAAATTATGTTAAAATATTTATTGGAAATATATACCTTAATATGTAAATTTGGTGCCGTAGAGGAAAGGGGGATACCAATAATGATGTATGTATCGATAGGAATAATAGGTTTTCTACTTTTTTTCATTTACGATATCAACGATATTAAATGGCGCAAGAAGCAACTGAATACTATGTTTACTTTGGGCTGTATCCTTATTTTAGTCAGCACCGCTGGCGTGGTAAGCTCCAGCTGGCAATATCATCAGCAAAACTGGTGGTTTATCGTTCCTGCTCTTTTGTTTTTGCTGCTGCTCGTATATACCCTTTTTTTTGCTTTACCTTTTTCCGACACGTATGTAAGCAGTGAAAGGGGTAGACCGGTTTGTAAAACCGGAGTTTATGCGCTGTGCCGCCACCCGGGAGTGCTGTGGTTTATTGGGCTCTACGGTTTTCTTTATCTTACCTTTCCGTCAGATCAGTTTGCGATTTATGCGGTTGCTATATGCATTTGCAATGTAATTTATATTGTTTTCCAAGATTTTTGGACATTCCCCAAGACCTTCGATGATTATGATACTTATAAAAAACAAGCTCCATTTTTGATACCTTGTTTGAGCAGCATTCAAAATTGTTTTAAAACGATGGGGAAAAGAGGCTAGAGCGAATTATGAACCTGAAAGAAAAACTGAAAAAAGGGCAATACAATGAGATCTGGCAGGAGTACTGCGGCTTTTTGGATTTGGATATAGAAGGCTACATGCTGATTCAAAACCGGCTTATGCTCGAGCAAATTCAGCTTTGGAGCCAAAGCCCACTTGGGAAAAGCGTGCTGGGCTCCAAAAGGCCTCAAACCATTGATGAGTTTCGTTCTATGATACCCCTTTCTACCTATGGTGACTACGCCAATATACTGCTCCAAAAAAGGGATGACATGCTTCCGGCACCCGCCATTGTCTGGATTGAAACCACATGGGAGGGCGGAAAACACCCGGTAAAAGTTGCACCTTATACCAAAGGCATGCTCGATACCTACCGTAATAATCTCATATCGGCACTGATCCTCTGTACTGCAAAAGAAAAGGGCGTCTTTGACGTAAAATCTACGGATAAGGTGCTTTACGGGTTCGCGCCCCTGCCGTATCTTACAGGGCTTATTCCGCCGTCTCTCAACGATACCATCGGTTTTGAGTTTTTGCCCCCCGTCTCTGAAGCGGTTAAAATGTCTTTCAGCGAGAGAAATAAAAAAGGGTTTAAGCTTGGGCTTAGCAAAGGCATCGACTTTTTCTTTGGTATGGGCAGTGTTGCGTATTACATCAGCCAGTCGGTCGCTGAAATTGGCAGCGGAACCTCCGGAGGCAATAAGAAATCGCTGTTTCGTTGCTCGCCGCAGATGCTTTTTCGGCTCATTAGGGCGAAGTACCGCTGCAAAAAAGAAGGCAGAAAACTCAAGCCAAAGGACTTATTCCGGCTTAAGGGCTTTGTCTGTGCCGGAACCGACAACGAATGCTACAAGGATGACCTTGAGGATTTGTGGGGAATTCGCCCGATGGAGCTGTTTGCGGGTACGGAGCCTACCTGTATTGGTACCGAGACATGGAACCGCAACGGTCTTTACTTGTTTCCCGATGCATGCTTCTATGAGTTCATTCCCGAGCTGGAGATGAACAAAAGCCTTGAGGATGAGAGTTACCAGCCACAAACGGTGCTCATGAACGAGGTGGTTCCCGGCGAAAAATACGAGCTTGTTATTTCTGTATTCAAAGGCGGCGCATTTGTTCGCTACCGTGTGGGAGATGTTTATCGCTGCCTGGGGCTGACCTGCCGTGAGGACAAAACAAAAATACCGAGGTTTCAGTACATAGACCGCGTTTCGTCGGTGATTGATATTGCGGGCTTTACGCGAATTACCGAAAACTCCATAGCAAGAGTCATTGAGCTTTCAAGGCTGCCTGTACAGAACTGGTTCGCGGCAAAAGAGTTTACAGAGAACAAGCGCCCGTTTTTACACCTCTATGTAGAGATAGCACCCGAAGCATTGGTTACAAGCGCAATCAGCAAAGAGATTCTTCGCGAGCATATGGAGGTTTACTTTAAATATGTTGACAACGATTATCGTGATTTAAAACGTATCTTGGGCATAGAGCCATTAGAAATTACGATAATACGCTGTGGTACGTTTGAAGAATTCAGACTGTGTACAGGCAAAAGCCTGCGGCATATCAATCCGGCGCCTTATGATGTTGCCGAGCTTTTGCGCATTCAAGACAGCTGCTATTTTATTTATAGGGGAGGTTCACTGTAATGGGTAGTTTTGTGCAGATTCCCGTCATCTCTCTTCTGTGCTATGTACTTATGGGGCTGCCCTTTCTTGCTTCTAAAAGGAATAAGCTTATCAATGCTTTTTTATGGATGCTTCTTCTGCTCATTACCTGGTCGGGAGCCTCTCTTTGTATGCGTATGCAGCTATGGCCGTCTGTCAAGATGTGGTATGATTTGTCGCTGTTGGGGCTTACGCTGTTTCCCTGCGGTCTGCTGAATTTTTTATATGAGTTCACCGGTAAAAAAAGCGTGTTTTTTAACATGTTTTCAGTAACTGTGATTTTCGTAGCCAACCTTATCAATATAAAAACAGGCTTTTTTCTGGCAGCACCGGAACTGGCTCGTGCTACCAACGGAGAAGTTGCATTTATTTATCATCCTACGTGGGCTGTTTCCATCCTGTTTATCCTTTGCATTCTTGTGGTTTTTCGGTCGATTGTAGTGCTCATAAAAGGAAGCGGCAGCAATAAAATGACCCGTCACCAGTTTCTGCCCATCCTTGCAGGGATTGTAATCATTTTCTTAGGGAACGTTGCAATTATGCTGCCGTTGTTTAAGGGTATACCGCTTGACATAGCCTCGGGTGTTCTTTACGCAATGTGCCTGTTTTACGCTCTGTATCAAAAGCGCCTGTTCCGGCTGACGCTACTGATTTCACGCAGCAACTGTTATGCAATTGCGGCTATTATTTCACTATTTTTATTTGTCAACTTTATTCGCCCACTGGAGCAGTTCATTCAAAACAATCTACCCCAACTTGTGCGGTATCGTGTACTGGTCGTTGCTTTATTGTTTTCGGCTGCAACTCAGACCATTTATTTTGCGATGAAAAGTTTTATAGACAGAGTATTTGTAAAAGACGAAATTCTTCAAGCCGAAAATTTAAAGCAGTTCAGTGTTGCGGTATCCAAGAGCCTGAAGGTGGATGAAATTTTGGAAGCGCTTGTAAATGTGATTCAAAATACCATTTGCGTAAAGCGTGTATACATCTGTATCGCAGACAGCAAAGAGCAAAACTATATTTTTGCCCGCAGCACCAGCTCTCTTGACCAGAGCACCTTCACTTTTCAGCACGACAACCCGGTTGTTCAGTGGCTGAAAGCCAACAGTGAGTGCCTGATGTTGAAGGATTTTAAGCGCACGATAGAATATAAATCGATGTGGGAAATTGAAAAACGGCAACTTTCCGACTTTGAAATTGAATGCTGTGTGCCGCTTAAGGATGAAGACAATCTGGTTGGAATTATCATGCTCACGGGCAAGAATAAAAAGAATGATTTTGTACTGGATGACATCAATTTTCTTTCCTCGGTGGAGGTAATAGCGTCTATTGCCGTCAAAAACTCGAGGCTGTATGAAAAAGCGATTATGGAGGCACGAACCGATGAGCTGACGGGGGTATACAACCGCAAGTACTTTTATGAATTGCTTAACGAGGAATATGAAAAGCATAAACACGATTCCCTTGCGCTTATGATAATTAATATAGATGATTTTAAGCTTTACAACCAACTTTATGGCAATAAAGAAGGTGACATTGCACTGCAAATGGTTGCCCAAATTATCAAAGTAAGCACAGGGGCTTCGGGGAGTGTGGCACGGTGCAGCGGTAAAGAATTTGCTGTAATACTGCCGATGTATGACCTGCTGTCTACAAAGAATTTGGCAGAGAACATCCGCAGACAGATTATGGATATGAACAAGAAGTCCGCTGACTATACGCTGAAGGCGCTTACCGTCAGTGTGGGTATTTGTTCTATTCCCTATGGTGCGGTCACTGTAAAGCAGCTGCTTCAGAATGTTGACATAGCGGTTTATCAGGTAAAGCGCAACGGAAAAAACGCAATTATGGTTTACGCCGCGGGTCAAACATTAGGGGAAGAAACGGACAGGCCCAGTTCTGCTGGCAGGGAGGAAATTTACTCTGGGTACGCACCAACAATTTTTGCGCTTACTGCGGCTATCGATACTAAGGATCATTATACATTTGGGCACTCCAAAAACGTTGCTTATTACTCCACAGAGCTGACGAGGGCTCTCGGTCTCAATGAGGATACGGTGGAAATGATCCGCGAAGCCGCACTGCTGCACGATATTGGGAAAATTGGCATTGCGGAGCAGATCCTCAACAAACAGGGCAAGCTCACTCCGGAGCAATATGACATTATGAAGGGTCATGTCGAAAACTCTATCGGTATCATTCGCTACCTTCCAAGCCTTGATTATGTAATTCCGGCAGTTATCGGGCACCATGAAAGGTATGATGGAAGGGGATACCCAAGGGGTATTGCAGGAGAAGACATTCCTCTTTCTGCGAGAATTTTATGCATTGCCGATTCTTTTGATGCGATGATTTCAAAACGGAGCTATAAGGACGCCTACTCGTTGGATTATGCTCTCAACGAGCTGGAAAAAGAGGCTGGGAAACAGTTCGACCCGTACTTGGCACCTTTGTTTGCAAGCTTGGTGCGCTCGGGTAAAATAGTACCACAAGAGCCGCCGGAGATAGCCGGTTGTTTTGAGCTGGAGACTGCTTTAAGTAGCTAGCGGATTGTATTAGGGCTATCATTTTATTGGCTTTACAAAAGCACCGCCAAATAAGCGCGGTGCTTGACAAGAATGATTGGTTTGGATATCATTGGTTTATTAACCGCATATTGGAAGAATATAGGCTGTTTTGATAAGGAGGTTGCTTATGTCAAAACGATTTTTGGATTGTTATGCCTCGGATTTTCAAAAGCTCGGTAAGCGGGCACTTCTGGATTCGATTGCAGGCAGTGAAGGCAGAGTTTTAGCCTGTGAAACCATTGGTGTTACCATGCCAATGCTGGGGGATATTACAAATGCGGAATTTGTTTGCGCAATGGGTGCGGATTTATTGCTGTTAAATCTTTTTGATGTGGAAAAGCCTTTGATCAACGGGCTGCCCACAGTACCGACGATGGAAACAATCACTGAACTCAAGCGGCTGACAGGGCGCCCTGTAGGCATTAATCTGGAGCCGGTGGAGCAGGATCTCCCTTCGGGTCACTCTGATGATACCCCGTGGGCCCTCACACAGGGCAGAAAAGCTACGTTAGAGAATGCAAAAAAGGCTTGCCAAATGGGTGTCGACCTAATTTTGCTTACCGGAAACCCGGGAATCGGCGTAAATAACCGTGCCATTATCGAAACCTTAAAGGTATATCGCAGGGAGATTGGCGAGCAGGTGATTTTAGCGGCAGGAAAAATGCATGCATCCGGCATTATCAGCGAAGCGGGAGAGAATATTATCACGCGGCAGGACATCGATGAATTTGTAGCTGCGGGTGCGGATATTATCCTGCTGCCTGCACCCGGTACGGTTGGGGGCATCACCATGGAATATGCCAGATCGCTGATTGCCCATGCTCATAGCCTTGGCGCACTAACGATTACCGCCGTCGGAACCTCTCAGGAGGGAGCAGATACCGATACTATCCGCCAGATTGCCTTGATGTGCAAAATGGCAGGAACAGATATCCATCATCTGGGAGATGCGGGGTACTTAGGTATGGCACTGCCGGAAAATATTTTGGCTTATTCCACAGCCATTCGTGGTATACGGCACACCTATCACCGCATGGCAGCTTCTATTGCACGGTAGCAATTACAAAGCAAAACATATAAAAAGACGATTGACGCTTATGAGTGCCAATCGTCTTTTTATATGTTTTAAATGGCCATTAAGTTTTTCGCTGTTTTAGGTATGTTACAGCAGTGTATTATGCCTGCTGGTTCCGAAATTGATAAGGAGTAATACCGGTATACTGTTTAAAAATGCGCGTAAAATGGCTTTGTGAACAGAACTGATAAAAGCTTGCGATATCGGAAAGAGTATTGCTGCTGTAACGGATAAAATACTTCGATTCCTCAATCCTCCTCAACAGTATGTATTGCGAGACTGAATTGCCGGTTTCACGCTTAAATAGAGAGGAGAGATAATTCGGATGGACAAATACGGTTCCTGCCAGCTCTTCCAGTGTTATCTTTTCGGTGAGATGATTGTTGATGTACTCAACCACCTGACGAATGAGCTTGGAATAGCGCATTTCGTTAATACTTCGCACCAAATCGGTAAACCCAATCACCATTCTGCGTTCCAGCTCATCCAACGCCATAAGAGACTGTGTGGCTTCAATTTCCATGATGTAGGTATCGCTGAGGGTAAAGGCTTCGTCCGGAGTTGCACCGCCGGCTATTGCGGCGCGGGTAAAAAAGGTGCAGCTGCAAATGAGGGAATTGCGCAGAGATCGAACCGGATCTTTAGCTAAAACTGCCCGATGCAGTGTATTAATTTGTGAGAGGATTACCATGGCGTTGGTCTTATCGCCCGCAGTGATCAGGCGGGCGATTTCCTGCTCTAAAAAATAAGGCGGGTGATGGAACATATTGATTCGGTTTTCGTAGGTTTCTACGAAAAAGTCTTTGGGCAGCGATTCGGGCATCTCATGAGCCGGAGGAGCTCTCCATGAGCTGAACCCTTGCCCAAATATGCCATCTAGCAACTTACCCAGGTAAAAATAATGGTTTTCCCCAAGTACCTCCAGTTTACGGTAGTGCTCCATCAGGCTGGATTTGCGCTTGATTGGGAGGTTTTCGGCCCGGATGATGTTGGAAACCTCACCTTCCCGTATAGGCTCTATCAAAAACGGACCGATCAGCAGGGAATTCACTTCGGACAGCTCAAAGTAAATAAATCGCTCATGGTAAATGTT